>JAHFDU010000093.1 GCA_023248835.1 Myxococcales bacterium
CAGCGCGTGCCCTCTTCAAGCGCTCGCCTGAGCATGATGAACAGCCGCCGAACATTGATATAGCGCCAGTCCGAATCGTTGGAGACAGTGCGCCCGCCCCAAATGCGAATGCCGCGCCCGGGCAGGCTGCGCAGGGTGTTGATGCCGTCGCCGTTCAAAAGCCCGAGGTGATCTTCGCGCAAAGCCAAGGTGAGGCCGACCGCGCCCGCCACCACTTCGTTGGCCGGGGTTTTGTGTACTCCCGTCTGGCGATCACAACGGGCGAACACACCGGCAACATGGCCGCTCGGCGGAATGAAACTCGAGGCGCCATCCTGAAGGCCGATCCAGGGGTAGTACATCGCGGCAAACGACGAATCGACGCGGCGCCGCCACTTGCGAATCACTTCCAGATCGCGCGTCGGCGGTAGATCCAAAATGGCAAAGCGATCTTTCAAGTTTTCGCACAAATCGACCATCGCCGACTGCACCCGCTGAACATCGAGCTCCGCCTGCGGCCCCGGCGTCCGCTGGTACCACAACATCGCATCCGGCACGCACAGGATGGCGACATCATCGACGCTGCCGAGTGCCGTCAAGCCGCGCCGATCGTCGGGACCATGATCGTGGCCGATGAAGTCCTCCGCTGTCAGCACCTCGATGCCGTCCTGCCCACCCTGAAGCTTGGCGGCGGGTGCCGGCTGCGGCAAATTCTTCGGCAGCGGCGCCGAGGAGTGTAGGTCTTCGACTCGAATCAGCTCCGATTCAGCGTTGACCACCCGCAGCGCATAGCGACGCGACAAAGGCGAAAGCTGCAGGCCGCGGAACACTTCGCGTCGATCGCGTAAGCTGGCAAAAATATCGAACTCGATGACCTCGAGATAGGTCGGCCCGGCGGCGCGATATTTGCGCACAATCGGCGTCGCTGCCGACCAGCGAATGGTGCGCTCGTCGACCTCCGAAACGATGACATAGTCGGAATTTTCGCGATCGAAAATACGCACCAAAGCGCCGCGCTCAAATCCCTTGATACTGTTGAGCCGCGCTTCGCCAGCGCCGACTTCCAGATCGAGCGTGAGCAGTGTCTTGGCCGCGGTCGACTTCTCGCAGCGCACCCAGACGCTATTGCCCCAGCGCCCTTGGTTGAGCGCCCGCACCCGGAGCGAAGGCTTTTCCCATTCGTCTTTGAACAAGAGCTCAGCGGCGGCGGCATTGTCCGCCTTCAGCGGCTGTCCCGGCTTGGGGCGATGAGCGATGCGCACGACGTAGCAAAGGTGGCCGCCGTTTTGAAAATAGCCCTCTACCGAACGCGACAAGAATCCGTCGCTGGTGTTGCCATAGACATTGACAAATTCGGCCCAGCTACCAATCGGGCGCGGCTCGTCGAGCGGCCCTTTTTGCGCCACCCCGACAAACCCGGTGACGTGGGCGTCGGCGATGCCGAGCGGTTTGGTGCGCGGCACTTCCGACGCCGGATAGACGCCAGGGGGCCGGATATCTCTCGCTGCGTTTCGCAATCATCCTCACTGTGCGGAAAGGCCCAGATTCCTAACCGGGAGATCAGGAGATCAAGAGACAGATTTTCTTTCTGTCAGAGAGAAAATTCTCTTTTCCCAAAAAAGCTGTACTCCTGAACGCTTGATCTCCCTGTGAAATTCTCCCGCTCTGCTATCCCCGCTTGCGTGCCTCGTTGATTTCCTTGTTGATTCTCGCAATCTCACGCAACCAAATGTGCCGCTCGTCGTGTTCCATCGACAAGATGTCGTCGATGTGCCAGTGAAAATGGTACGCGATGTACGCTACCTCCTGGTAAATCTGTTCCAGGGGGTAGCTCGTTATCCCCCCTGGCCGGCAGCGCGGCTCTCACCTCCTGCCAGCAAGTCAACGTCGAACTCATTTTGACAGGCTGGACATTTGGCGTGCACCTTGGGCGCACCCTCTTCGTTGATGCGCCGATAAAATTCTTGCAGGTAGGCAAGGTCGGTCGAAAACAGATTCTCAATCACATCGGTGTCGATGAACTTGATGTCGCCAAGCCGCACGATCACGCGGCTCAAAAGCACAATCACCAAGTAGGCGCGATTCGACTGGACGCGATAGTCTTGCAAAGGAACGATTTCGTCCTTCGCCGTCGCCAGTCGCATCACACCATTCTTATGCAGCGTTCCCTCGCCGTCGACAAATCCCTTGGGCAGGGTAAATGGAAACTCGGTCTTGAACGCCATCTCAGTATCCTCGAGGCGACCGGGCCGTGTTACGGAGCCCCGGCCGCCATGCGCGCCTGCGTTTCACTATCCAACCGCCGAGCCTGAGAACTTGAACTCGAGCGACTCGCAGTAGAACTCCGCCTTGACTCGGCGGATCTGCTCGCTGCCAGCGTCCAGTTTGTCTGGCGTCAGCTTGAAAATACCGAGCTGCTTGAACGTGAGCGTCAGTACTTCGGTCTTCAGATCGGGAGTCAAGTAAGTGAGGGTCGCGCCCTTCTCTTTGTCCTGACCGTTTTCGCCCTTGATCACAAACGACTCGTGGTACTCGTACCACTTGTCAGCGTGCGACTCGGGCAGCGTGACCACCAGGTTCGGCACATCGAGTAGACCCACCGGCTCTTTCTGGTAGTCGCGCATTTCTCCGACCGGATTTTCAACCACCTTCTGCTTCAGCGTCAGCGCTTCGATCTTGTTGACCTTGGCGCAGCCCTCCTCTAGACCGTCGATCTTGAGGCGAAAGTTGGCCGGCGTCCACATCTTCTGCTTGGGCGGAGAAATCGCCGCGCTGGCGTCGCCACTGCCTTTCTTGAAGCGGGTGTATTCAGGAGAGAATTTCACCGTCATCTTGGCTGCGTCTTTCGACGAGGCGTCGAGCGCTGGGAATCCGAGCTCGGTGACCAGGGCGTTGAAAAAGTCCATTCCAGCGCGCCCTTTGCTATCGAAGTCAGCGGAGAGGATGTTGCCATTCTTGCGCTCGTGTTTCTTGCCAAAACTGGCCTGAATCCACTTGCCGAACCCATCGGAAATCGCGGCGCCCACATTGACGGTAATGTCCTCGTACTTCACACCTCCGATGTGTTTGAACGCCGTCAGTTCACCGCCCGCTTTCTCCTGAATCACGTCAGAAGTGGCGTGGCCGCCCTCTACTGAGCTGCAGAGACCGGCCGGAGTTCCATCTACAACCAGTACGAATTTTCCAGCACTATATCCGCGAGCGTCTGCCATTGGTTCCTCCCTAATTGTTAAATGGGAGGCCGCACCACGCGGCCCCCCATTCGGTTACGACTTTATCACTACTCTTCTCACCGGGGGACGTTCCCGTCCCCCCTCCCTCGGCGAAGCCGAGGGAGCCTTCCCCCTGCCGCGCGCGGACCGCGCGAGTTGGGAGCGAACTGTCAAATTATTCCTCAACGCCGCCGCCGGCCGGCATCTGGCCGATACGGAAGATGACAAATTCGGCCGGCTTTACCGGCGCCAAGCCAATTTCCACAATCAACTGACCGACGTCGACCACTTCGGGCGGATTGGTCTCGTCGTCGCACTTGACGTAAAAAGCCTTGTCTGGATTTTCGCCGACCAGGGCGCCATTACGCCACACCAGCGTCAAGAAGCCGCTGATGGTGCGGGTGACCCGCTTCCACAGTTTAGAGTCGTTGGGCTCGAACACCACCCACTGAGTGGCGCGTTCGATCGAAGTCTCGACCATGATGAAGAGACGACGAACGTTGATGTAACGCCACGACGGATCGGAGGACAGCGTGCGAGCGCCCCAGATACGGATGCCGCCGCCCTGCATCATGCGGATGCAGTTGATGCCCTTCGGATTGAGAATGTCCTGCTCGCCCTTGGAGATGCTGTAACGCAGGCCGAGCGCGCCGCGGACGATTTCGTTGGCCGGCGCCTTGTGCACGCCGCGCTCGTTGTCGACGCGAGCGTAGACGCCAGCGACGTGGCCCGACGGGGGCACGAACACATTGCCGCGCTCCGGGTCATAGACCTGGATCCAGGGAAAGTAGTAAGCGCCGTACTTCGAATCGCGCGGACGCACCAGCTTGTCGACGCCACCGGTCATCGATTCCGGCGAATCCAAAATCGCGAAGCGATCTTTGCGCGACTCGCAATGGGTCAAAATCGCGTCCTGCACCGCCGCCGAAGTCTGGCCGGGCGCCGCGACGATCGAAATCTCGTCAATTTCTTCGAAGCACTTGAGCCCGGTGCGCTGGCCCGGACCATTGTCCTTGCCCATGTACAAGCCGTCGGTGTTGACTGGCGCGCGCTTCTCCGGTGGCTTGTTCGGCACATCCGGCTTCTTCTCGCCCTCTTTGAGCGGCGCAGCGGCTGCAATCGGCTCGATGTCGAGGTTCGCCGGCGCACCGACATTGACAACAAAGCAGCGCGAGCCGCCATTGTTGAAAAAGCCGTAGACGGCGTGCGAAAGATGGGTCGACTGGGTGAAGTCGCCAAAGGTCTTGGTGTACTGCGACCAATTGGTGACCAGCACGGCCTGGTTGACCGGTCCCATCACCGACTCACCAAGAAAACCCACCGTGTTGGTTCCGACCGACTCAATCGGCTTGGAACCGCGATCTACTTCTTCCACGTAAACGCCAGGTGCCAAATAACTGGTTGCCATTTTTCCCCTCCTTCAGTTTCACCAGTTCGCCACGCTGGTGCCGCGACGTCGGACGCATCCGACTCCTAACGGTATTAGTTATCGGCGACCACACCAAAAAAGTTGCGTTGAATCCATCATCAACGCTTTACCTTGCTCATTTTGTTGAGGTCAAAAAAGCGCACATCGCGCTCTTGGACGCGTTGGATGGTGGTTTCGCCACCAGGATAGATCGGCACCGTAGTCCAGCACTGCATCGCCGGCTTCATCGGCTGGTTCAGGCTCGACCAAAAGCGCGACAGCATGCCCTCGTCGAGCTTTTGCGAAATGGTCAGCGGGATGAACTCCTCTTTTTCGAACGAGTCGCCTTTAAGGTCCGACTTTTTGATCACCGGATGCTCGACCAACGCTTTGATGGCGCCGCCCATCAGCAGCTGCTCCTCTTCGGGAGTCTGCGCCCAGGTCGACACCAGGTAGTCGAGACGCAACCAAATCGGCATGTCGCGCGCCACTTCGTGCGTCTTGCCGTCGGTACCGACCACACTGTCGATGAACTGATGGGCGCGGTTGCCAAGCCCCTCTTCATCGAGCGAAATGTTAAACAAGTAGACGCCCACCGCCGGCAATTTTCCTTCGACTGCATCCTGTTTCGGCGGCGCCACCACGAGATGAACGCGCTTGTATCCCTGATCCTTGAACACGTTCTGCAGCAGTTGGCCAAGCGACTCGCCGGCCTCCTTGATGATGTGATGCTGGGTGGCAATCACAAAGCTAACTCCTCCCTAATTACTGGGGGACGTTCCGTTCGCCCTCGCACTCGCACTCGGCGCATTCGCGCCGGCTCGGGCCGAACCCCCTCCCGCGGCAAAGCCGCGTGAGCCTTCCCCCTGCCGCGCGATTGTCTCGCGCGTTTCAGATCATGATCAACCGCGCTCAGCGAAAACTTAAACAATGGATCGCCAGTCATTTTGCGCACACTCCGTAAGCAGTTACGGTGCCTCATTGCCGACCAAATTGCAGGCGATCAACAATAGAGGATCAGCGTGGGCAGTGTCAACTTGCGGATCGACAGGGTCCGTGGACCTTCAGGCGGATCGAGATTATCGAAATAGCAGGAATTTCATTTTGGAAATTGCGTAAAACCGGCAGCAGAAAAATCGCTGTCGAATGAGAAGGCGTCGCTCAGAGCCATCGATCGCATCAGTGCAAACGAGGTACAGTCGGTAAACGAAAAGCGCTGGTCATCGTACCTAACAAATAGTCTCCAGGCTTCGGCGCGGAGCGATTCATCGACCTCGACCAGCTGGCACCAACGCGTGGAAAAGAGACGCTCGCCAAACATCACCGCCGCCGCATGGCTGACATGCATGCGTAAAAGCGTGAGCGTCTCGTCGAGCACAAACGTCGAAGTCACCAGGCCCACCCGTTTGCGGGCAAGATCGCGCAGCAACCGTTTCGCCGGCCGATGATCCGAATCGTCACGATCGACGAGCGAAACGAAAGCGCTGGTGTCGACAAAAACCCTCATTTTTTCCGCCGATACAGATGGCGATCAACCTGGTGCGAAAGACTGCTCTGGCCACTTTTCCCAACCCCGACGATCCCAAACAGCGGATCATCGGCAAAGCTGCCAGGCAAGCTGTTCTCCTCTGGCAGCTGCCGATCGAGCGCGTCGCGAATGATCTCCGCTTCAGCCCGTCGCTGGCGCTGCGCCGCGCGCTTGAGACGACGGTCCTGGACGGCGGTCAAATAAACTTGCTTACGAATCATGTGCGCCATGTGATGTATATACATCACATGGGAAATGAAGTCAATTTTGCTAGCCCGTTTCGGTGCTGCCGACAGCTCACAGCCTACAGCCTACAGTTTCGGACTCATCCAAAAACGTGTGCTCTCGGCCCGGCGTTCAAGAGCAATTTCGTTGGTGATTGACGCGACTCTGCGGTTCTTCTCTACTGTCGGCTGTCGGCTGTGAGCCAACTTAGGCGGTTTGACGGATGGCGCGGCCGCGGATGCGCGGGCCTTTGGGACCTGAAAATCCCTCGTAGTTGCGCGAAATCAAGTGGCTCTCGATCTGCTGCACGGTGTCGAGGGCGACCCCGACGACAATCAATAGCCCAGTGCCACCGAACGAGAACGGAACTTTGTACTGCTGCTGCATGAACGACGGTAGGATGCAAACGGCTGAGATGTAGAGCGCGCCGCCAAAAGTCAGGCGCGTCAGCACCTTGTCGATGTATTCCGCGGTTGGCTTGCCGGGGCGAATTCCCGGAATGAAGCCACCAAATTTTTTCATGTTGTCAGCGACATCGATCGGGTTGAACGTCACCGCGGTATAAAAGAAGCAAAAGAAAATGATGAGGCCGACGTAGAGCACGTTGTACGGCCAGGATCCGAAGGCCAGGGTGTCGGCAACTTTGCGCATCCAGCCCGACTGAAAATAGCTCGCCACCTGCGCTGGAAACATCAGCATCGAAGAGGCAAAAATCGGGGGAATCACGCCTGCGACATTGATCTTGAGCGGCAGATGGGTGGACTGCCCGCCGAACATCTTGCGGCCGACGACGCGTTTGGCGTACTGCACCGGGATGCGCCGCTGGCCACGTTCGAAAAATGTGATCGCGGCAATCACTCCGACCACGATGGCGACGATGCTGGCCATCTTGAAAGCGCTGAGATCGCTCTGCTGTTCGAACAGGCGCGTCACTGCGTTGGGAAAGCCGGCGACAATGCCAGCGAAAATGATCAGCGAAATGCCGTTGCCGATGCCGCGCTCGGTGATCTGCTCGCCGAGCCACATGATGAACGCAGTGCCGGTGGTGAGCGAAATCATGGTGATCAATTTGAAACTGATCCCGGGATTGGCCACTGCCGAGCCGAGTTGATCTTTATAATTTTCGATCGCGTTGGCCATAAAGTAGGCCTGCACCAGCGACAGAATCACTGCGCCGTAGCGGGTGTACTGGTTGATCTTTTTCTGCCCCTGCTGCCCCTCTTTTTGCAAACGCTCAAGCGCCGGCACAACCACCGTCAGCAGCTGCAGAATGATCGACGCGCTGATGTAGGGCATGATGCCGAGCGCAAAAATCGATGCCTGCTCAAGCGCGCCACCGGAGAACATGTTGAACAGGCCCAAGAAGGTGCCCGACCCGGCGTGCACAATCCGATGCATGACTTCGCGATTGACACCGGGGGTGGAGACAAAAATGCCGACACGATAAACCGCCAAGAGAGCGAGCGAAAAAAGCACTCGGCGTCGGAGTTCGGGGATGCGAAAAATGTTGGCGACGCTGGATGCCACGCGCGGCTATCCTTTGGCCTTGCCCTTGTCTTTCACCGCGCTTGGCACTTTTCCCAAGTCATGCGGCAGCGCCAGTTTGTCCGCTGTGCCACCTGCGCTTTTTAGTTTCTCCAAGGCCGAGGCGGAAAAATAGTGCGCTTGCAACTTCAATTTCTTGTCGACTTCTCCGTCGCCCAGAATCTTGACCAATTCGGCCGCCGCAGGAATCAGCCGCGCCTGCTTGAGCGCCGCGATGTCGACCGCGCCGGCTTCAAAGCGCGCCGCGATGTCGCCAACATTCACCGCGTAAATTTCTTTTCGAAAAAGCGCGTTGGTAAAGCCTCGCTTCGGCAATCGACGCGCCATCGCCGTCTGACCACCTTCGAACCCTGGCTTTGGAATGCCGTGATGGCCGGTGCGCGCCTTCTGCCCCTTCTGGCCCTTGCCCGAAGTCTTGTGCAAACCGGAGCCGTGTCCGCGGCCGAGCCGCTTTCGATTCCGCGTCGCTCCCGGACTCGGCGACAAGGTGTGCAGCGTCGTTCCCATCTAGGCCCCCTCTACCTTCACCAGGTGTGAAACCTTGCGAATCATGCCACGAATTGCCACCGTGTCATTCAAAATCACCAACCGATTGGGCCGACTGAGCCCGAGTCCGCGGATGGTTAATTTCTGCTTTTCGGGGCGGTTGATCCCCGAGCGAAGCAGCGTCACTTTTAGCTTGAGTGCCATGTTCGTTTGCCCTTACGCCTGAATGTGTTCCAAAGTCTTGCCGCGCGCATGCATAGCGTCTATTGTTGGGGGACTTTCCGTTCGACCGAGCACTCGGCGCTTTCGCGCCTGCTCGGTCCGAACCCCCTCCCTCGGCACAGCCGAATGAGCCTTCCCCCTGCCGCGCGCTTCCCGCGCGATTATTGCCTTTCTTGACACTAACATGTCCTTTTCCCCTTACGCCTGGATGTGTTCCAAAGTCTTGCCGCGCGCATGCATCGCGTCCTCCAGCGAACGCAGCTGCTGCAACGCTTCTACAGTGGCGTGAATGACGTTGTGCGGATTCGAAGTGCCAATGCACTTGGTCAAAATATCCTGGATACCGGCAACCTCGAGCACCGCCCGCACCGCGCCGCCGGCGATGACGCCAGTTCCGGCCGAAGCCGGCTTGAGTAGCACGTGGCCGGCGCCAAATCGTCCCAACACCTCGTGCGGAATCGTGCCTTTGTCGAGCGGAATGTGAAAAATATTTTTCTTCGCCTGCTCGGTGCCTTTGCGAATCGCTTCGGGCACTTCGTTCGCCTTGCCGAGACCGGCGCCGACGTAGCCGTGCTGATCGCCAACCACCACCAGTGCGCTAAAAGAAAAGCGTCGACCGCCCTTGACCACCTTGGCCACACGGTTGATGTAGACCACGCGATCGACCAGTTCTCCAACATCATTCAAATTAATCGCCACTCAGATCTCCTTAGAACTTCAATCCGGCTTCACGCGCGCCTTCAGCCAGCGCCATCACTCGGCCATGGTAAATAAAACCGTTGCGGTCAAACACCACCTTGTCGATGCCCTGCTTCTGACATTTCGCCGCGATCGCAGCGCCGACTTTTTTGGCGCGCTCGCTCTTTTTCATTTTTTCCGCCGACTGAAGCGCCTCGTCGAGCGTCGAGGCCGTCACCAAGGTTTTCTTGGCAACATCATCGACCACCTGCGCGTAGATGTGTTTCGACGAGCGGAAAACGCTCAAGCGCGGTCGCTCGGCGGTGCCGCTAAGCCGCTTGCGAATCGACAACTTCCTGCGAACCCGTGCTTCGTCTTTGTTGTTGGCCATCTTGACACCCTTATGCCGCGCCGGTCTTGCCGACCTTGCGCTGAATCACTTCCTCAACGTATTTGATGCCCTTGCCTTTGTAAGGCTCCGGCGGGCGAATGTCGCGGATTTTCGACGCGGTCTCGCCGAGCACCGCGCGATCGATGCTGCTCAAGATGATCATGTTCTTTTCGACCTTGGCTGCCACACTTTTCGGCAATTCGAACACGACCGGATGAGAAAAGCCGAGCGCCATGTTGAGTTTCTGGCCAGCCACTTCGGCGCGATAACCGACGCCGTTGATCTCGAGTTGGCGCTCAAAGCCTTCGCTCACGCCCTTGACCATGTTGGCGCACAGAGCGCGCAGCATGCCGTGCTTCGAGCGATTTTCGCGCGAGTCATCGGCGCGCCCGATTTGTACATTCTGGCCGTCGACCTTGACCGAAATCCCAGCCGGCATGATTCGCTTGAGCTCGCCCTTCGGGCCTTTGACCGTGAGCGCCTCTTTGTCGATCTTGACGGTGACGCCCTTGGGAAGTGCAATGACTTTTCGACCGATGCGCGACATTACCAAACCTCACAAAGTAGCTCGCCGCCCAGTCGCTCTTTGCGCGCCTGGCGATCGGTCATCACACCTTTGGAAGTGGTGACAATGCCGACGCCGAGTCCTGAGCGCAGCCGCGGCAAGCGATCATGGCGCACGTACCAGCGCTGACCCGGACGCGAGACTCGCTTGAGTCCCTCGATGGCGTTGCGATTCTCGTGATCGTAGCGCAGCTCGATGGCGATGGTGCCTTGCGGCTCGCCCTCTTGAACTTGCACGCCATTGACAAATCCTTCGTCGAGCAGCACCTCGGCAATGCGCCGCTTGATCTGCGAGGTCGGAATGATCACCTTGGCCTTACGTGCGGTGATCGCATTGCGAATGCGCGCCAACATATCTGCAATCGGGTCAGTCATATTCTCTATTCCTTACCAGCTCGATTTCACTACGCCGGGAATGTCGCCACGCAGCGCCAAGCTGCGAAAGCACATGCGGCAGAGTCTAAACTTACGAATGAACGAACGGGGCCGCCCACACTGAGGGCAGCGACTGCGCTCGCGCACTTTGAACTTTCGCTTGCGTGGAATCTCTTGGGACAAACGGGCCATATTAGCTCCTAAACGGCATGCCGAGTGATTTGAGCAGCGCCCGGCCCTGATCATCCGAGCGCGCAGTCGTCACGATCGAAACGTTGAGTCCTTTGATCTTCTCCACCCGATCAAAATTGATCTCGGGGAAAATGATCTGCTCTTTAATGCCGAGCGAGTAGTTGCCGCGCCCGTCAAACGCTTTGGGCGAAACGCCTTTGAAGTCGCGCACGCGCGGCAACGCCAGCGTCACCAAGCGATCGAAAAATTCGTACATACGCTCGTTGCGCAGCGTCACCATGCAGCCGATCTTCTGGCCCTCGCGCAGTTTGAACGTCGCGATCGATTTCTTGGCCTGTGTCACCACTGGGGCCTGACCAGCGATGGTGCGCATCTGTTCGACCGCCGAATCGAGAATCTTCGGGTTCGAAGTCGCTTCGCCAAGACCCATGTTGAGAGTGATCTTCTTGAGTCTCGGTACCTGCAACTTGTTCTTCAGACCCAGCTCTTGCTGCAAAACAGGAGCGATCTCTTTGTCAAAGCGCACGCGCAACCGCGCCGGCCCGGGCTTCTCGCCCTTGACCTCTTCAGCCGCCGCCAATTGTGCAGCGCCGCCTTTGCCCGATTTTTTGGCCGCACGGGCGGCACGCTTGGCCGCAACTTCCGCCTCGTCGAGCACCGGCTTCTTCGCCGCCGCTTCAGCAGGCGCATCGCCTTTTTTCTTTTTGTCTTCGGCCATTATTTTGTTGCCTCGATCATGCTGCCGGATTTTCCGACGCGGTGACGAACCCCGTCTTTCATTTGAATGCGCACCCGGGTCGGTTTGTCACTGCCGGGATCAATCAGCATCACGTTCGACAGATGCACCGATCCCTCTTTTTCGATGATGCCGCCTTGCGCTTGGTTCTGCGCGTTAGGCTTGGTGTGACGCTTGACCAGCGCCACCCGCTCGACCACGACGCGACCATTCTTCGACAGAATACGCAGCACTTTGCCGCGCTTGCCCTTGTCTTTTCCGGCGATCACTTCGACCAAATCGCCCTTGCGTACCCGCTGCATCAGAGCACCTCCGGCGCCAGCGA
>JAHFDU010000094.1 GCA_023248835.1 Myxococcales bacterium
CTACACATCGATGGCAAGCGCGTCGCCGCACTGCCGATTCCGAAGGATTGGAAAGCCACTGCGCAGCCGATTTTCGACTGGCTCAAGAGCGTCGGTGTCGTCGACGCCACCCTCACCGCCGAGGCCGACATTTTCCGCTTTGCTATCGCGGTACCGCTGAAACACTAATATCCAGCCAACTTGTGTTAGAAAGCGCCTCATGTCTACGCCAGCGCGCGTGATTGGAACCGCCGGTCACATCGACCATGGCAAGACCTCGCTAACCCGCGCGCTCACTGGCATCGACACCGATCGGCTCAAAGAGGAAAAAGAACGCGGCATTACCATCGAGCTTGGCTTTGCCCACCTGGCGCTGCCGAGCGGCGATGTCGTCGGCGTCATCGACGTGCCTGGACACGAGCGTTTTGTCCGCACCATGGTGGCGGGCGCAGTCGGCATCGATCTGGTGGTGCTGGTGGTGGCGGCCGACGAGGGGGTGATGCCGCAGACCAGAGAGCATCTCGACATCTGCGGCCTGCTCGGCATTCGCCGCGGCCTGGTGGCGCTGACCAAAAGCGATCTGGTCGACGAAGAAATGCGCGAGCTCGCCATGTTGGACGTTGCCGAAGCACTGCGCGGAAGTTTTTTGGAGGGCGCGCCGATCATTGCCTGTTCGACCAAATCGGGCGACGGCCTTGAACCGCTGCGGCGGGCGATCGACGGCCTGCTTTTGGACGCGCCGCAAAAAGATCCAGAGGCGCCGCTGCGACTGCCGATGGATCGGGTGTTTTCGATGAAGGGCTTTGGCACGGTGGTGACCGGCACTTTGTGGGGCGGACGCATCGCTGTCGGCGACGAGCTCGAAGCGTTGCCGCATGGCGAAGGCAAGCCGGCCAAGGTACGCGGCGTGCAAGTACACGGCCGCCTTGTCGACCAGGCGATCGCCGGGCAGCGCACCGCGATCAATTTGAGTTTGCCGCACGAAGCGGTGACTCGCGGCGATGTGCTGGTGCGCCGCCAAGAACTTCAAGCCGGACGGCTCATCGATGTTCATCTCCACCATCTGCCCACCTGCCGCCAGGGCTTGGGCTCGCGCGCTCGCGTACTGGTACAACTCGGCTGTGTGCAAACGCTCGGCAAAGTTACCCTCTTCGACGCACGCACGCTTGAGCCGGGCGGCTCGAGCCTGGCCCAGATCGAGCTCGACACGCCGACGGTGGCGCTACCGGGCGATCACTTCATCGTGCGCGGCTTTGCTTTGCAAAAACAGCACACATCGACGCTCGGTGGTGGCGTGGTGTTGCGCACGCTTGGCACCCGATTTCGGCGCAGCTCACCCTCGCTGCTGTCGACGCTGCGCCAGAATGAACAGGCCGCGCCAGAGGAGCGCGTGCTCTGCGAAATTGAACGCGCGCACGAGGCCGGCATTTCTCGTCAGGAGCTCGGCTTCCGCCTGCCGTTTTCGAGCAAAGTGATCGACGCAGCGATTGGCAAATGGCTCGGCGAGCGGCGCGCGATTCGTTTTGATCGCGAGCGCGGCGGGCTGATTTCAAAGTCTGCGCTCGCCATGCTGATGGACAAGACAGTGGCCCTGGTGGCCAAGTTTCATGAGCAGTCGCCGCTTTTGCCCGGCATCGGCCGTGAACAGCTGCGCTCACAAATCGGCACCGACGCCAAACTTTTGCACGTGGTGCTCGAAGCGCTGCGCAACACGGCAAAACTGGTGGTGGGGCGCGATGAAGTGCGCTTGCCCTCGCACAGCCTCGAGCACAAACGCGCCGAGGGCGGTGTGACCGAACTTGCCGAGCGGGTGCGCGCCCGATTTGCCGCGGCCAGGCTCGAGCCACCGCGCCCGGCCGAAGTCGCGCTCGAACTTCATTGTAGCCCGAGCGATCTGGTCAGTGCATTTTCACTATTGGTCGACAAACGGGAGATGGTGCGGATTCAGGATCTGCTTTTTCATCGGGACGCGGTGGAAGATCTGCGCCGGCGACTGGTGGATTTTCTCACTGAGCACAGCCAGATTTCTCCTCCCGAATGGAAGGCGCTGTGTGGCGTGAGCCGCAAGTTTTCGATTCCACTCGCCGAATATTTCGACGCTGAAAAACTGACACTGCGCGTCGGTGATCTTCGAAAATTGCGCAGCCGGCCCTTCGACAAGCTCAGGATGAGCGGCCATAAGGATCAGGATGAGCGGTCATAGTATGAAGCGTCTGTGGCTTTTTACGGTTTTGGCGACCAGTTGCGCCGAGCACTTTCCCTTGCCGATGACCGCGGCCGCGCTCAGCCACTACAATTCTGCTGCGGCGCTCTCGGTCTATTTGTCGCAACCGGATGCCAGTGCCACGGTGTGTGATCTCACGGCGCGCGGGCCGCACTTCAAAGCCCTCGACCAAGAGGTTGCCGGCGAACTGGTGCACAGCCTGGTTTCCGGCAATGTCGCGCCGCGGCTGTGGCTCGACTGCGCGCAAGCATTTTTGCGCAGCGCACCGGCGGGCGCCGCGGCATTGCTCATCGACGAAGGCGGCCACGGCTATCGCGATCTGATTCGCGACAGCCAGATCGAAAAATCGCCAGCGGTACAAGCCCGCCTTGAAGCGCTGGCGCAATTTTACATCGAGCGCGAAAGTCGAGTCAGCGGACATCCAGAGGTACTCGAGCCGTTATTTGCCGAATTGCGCAAAGCCATCGGCGAACATGCGCTTGGCCAAGTCGCTTCCCGACTCGGCGAGGATCTGATCGCCACCGTTGACGTCGAAAACGGCCTATGGATCGGCCGGCGCATCGATCGCGGAACCATCGACACACTCTACAAGAGCGGCAACGAACCCTTGCTGCACCGTTTTGCCGATCGATTGCCGAGTCGCGAATTGCGTGACGAGGCGCGACGCCGTGTCATCCGCCTGCGCATCGCCAAGTCGCCCTATCCCGAGCTACGGCAGCAGCGCAGCGCGGTCGAAGCCGCGGTGATGCACGACGGCGTGTTCGCCATTTCGCTCGGCGCCCACCCCGCCGAGCGCGCGTCGATCGATTCTGGCCGACTCCCGATGCGCGGCGTGCTGGTGCGGCAAGACGTTTTCAAACACACCGCCACCCTGCTTGGCTACGCTGGCGATCGCCCCGGCGTCTCGGTGCTGCCCGACATTCGTTTACGCGGCGCGCTTGCGGTGGAGGTGCGGGGCTTTTCTAAACCAATCACGCTGTGCGCCGAAAAAAAATCTTTGGATGTGTCGCCCTGCATTCGCTCAAGTGACATCAAACTGGAAAACCCGGTGGCCTATCTGGCCGAGGGCGATAGTTTTCATTTTGTTGAGCACATCACCATGCGCGACGCGGTCGGCCTGGCGACGATGCATGATCGTTTCGTCTTGCCGGTTTCTATTGGCGGCCGGCGCCTGTATCAATTCGAGTGGGCGCTCAGCTACGAACGGCCGCAAGATTTGCTGTTCGGCGCGCCTTCGCTCGGCGCCGATGGCCCCCATTTGACCGTCCGCGTCGATCACCGCGATCCTGCCCGCTATATCTTCTCGGTACTGCGACTCGGCGAAGCGCCGATCGATGCGGTGGTAGAGTCAGCAGACGCGGCCACTTTTCGCATTGCCAGTCGCGGCGCCACTGGAACCATGGGATATACCGGGCAGGCCGGCAGCCGCGGCAGCGATGGCCTGGCTGGTGCCGCGGCGCGTTGCCCCTCCTCGACCGGCGAACGCGGCGGTGCTGGCGGCCCAGGCGGAGCGGGTAGCCCCGGCGGCCCGGGCGGCCGCGGCGGATCCGGCGGCGACATCACCCTGCAGCTCACCTGTCCGCAATCGGGATGTACCGAAACCTTGGCGCTCTTGCGCACCACCATCCAGAGCAGCGCGGGCGAGGGCGGCGCTGGCGGCCGCGGCGGTCCTGGCGGCACCGGCGGTCGTGGTGGATCGGGCGGCGGTGGCGCCAGTTGCAGCGACCGATCAGGCAACTCATTTTCGCTCTCCAGTGGCAGCCAGGGCGCCGACGGCAGCGACGGTACCCAAGGCGCCGATGGGCCACCCGGATCGGCGGGCCAACCTGGCCGCATCGAGTTCTCTGTGCTGAAATAGTTTGTAGTCCATGTGGGGTCTATATACCCCATGTATTAGTTTACAAAAAAGAAACAACAGACCCCACTGCCACGGCCCAATTGGGCTTTGCGCTGGCCTGACGGTTGCAGCTGCTCCGCATGAGCGGCTCTAGTCCATCAAAAGGAGCGACCATGCGCAAGGTGATGTTGTTTACGCTGCTCTGCAGCGCCTGCCAGCGGCAGGAGCAGATCCCGTTCCAAGAGGCCAATCTGGCTCTCATCGCCAATCCTGGCTTTGACGGCACCCGGCTTGGACCCAAGCAGATCGCGCTCACTTTTGACGACGGCCCCGACGAGTCTACTTTTTGGATCGCCTGGTACCTCGAGACCCAAGGCATCCACGCCACTTTCTTCCAAAACGGCAAGCGCTACTGCCGTCAGCTCGACGTCGACAATCAATGCGTGCTCGGGCCGGAGACGCGTGGCTGCGACAATGGCGCTGCGCAAGTGTATGTAGCCGACCCGATCTACTATCCGGAATCGCTGATGGACACCATTCAGAACCTCGGCCATCATGTCGCCAACCATTCTCAGGATCACTGCAATCTTTTTTATGAAAACAACGACGACAATCTGTCGTGGGAAGTGCAAACCACGCAAAACATTTTGGACCGCCATATCAAAGACGGTTTCTTCGCCTTCCGCGCGCCCTACGGCTCGTGGAACAATCGCGACTCAGATGTCATTCACCAGAACCAAGCGCTCAACAAACTGGTCGGGCCGGTGGTGTGGAACATCGATGGTGGCGACTTTGCTTGCTGGGCAAACGGCCTATCGGTCAATCAATGCGTCGCGCTCTACATGAAATCGTACCAGGCCGCCGGCAAGCACGGCGTCGTACTGATGCACGATCGCCCGGAGTGGAACGTGACCTCGCTGCAGCCATTTTATTTCGTGGTGGCGTTCGTCAAAGCACTGCAAGCCGATGGCGTCGAATTCGTCGATCTGACCGGAGCGGTCTGTCCGATCCGAGACGACGCCTGCGTCAACCGTTGCGGCAACATCAAAGACCTCTGTGGCCGCTCCGTCCACTGTGACGCCTGCCCAACCTACGATCAGGTCGCCTGCCCGACGGCAATCGAGACCTGCAAAGGCAAGTGTGGCACCGTCATCAGCGCATGCAATATCCCGGTCGACTGCGGCCGCTGCCCAAACTACGAGCAACTCGCCTGCCCGACGGCAATCGAGACCTGCGCAGGCAAGTGCGGCACTGTCCTTAACACCTGCAACATTCCAATCGACTGTGGGCGCTGCCCAACCTACACTCAGATTTCTTCTCATCTCGGCCTCGGCTTCTGAGCGAACTCAGTCATTCTGTCGGTTACGACGCGTTTAGGTTTAGGTCAGTTTTGGCCTTGACCGATTAGAAGGTGCGAACTAGACTATAAAAAGGTAGGAACATGCCGCTGGCAAAAAAATCTCTGGTTGTCGACGCCAAAGAGCTGCGCGAGCTGGTTCACAAAGGGCGCTATCGCACTGAATCGGAAGCGGTGCGCAGCGCTGTCAGTGAAGCGCTGGCGATCCGTCGCATGCAAGATGCGATCGCCGATCTGCAGCGACGCGGCACCTTTGGCCGGTAGCGCAGTTGACAACGCTTCTCGACACCTCGGTCTGGATCCCCTATTTGCGCAGTCGCCGCTACGCTGCGACCGTCGATCCGCTGATCGCCGCCGGCAACGTGATGATGCACAGCATCGTTTTGCTCGAGCTCTACGCCGGCACCCAAAACGCCGCCGACAAACGCGCCATCGACACCATCGCGGATTCGGCGCGAAGACTCGAGCAACTAGTACATCCGACTGAAGAGGATTTCTGTTTGTCGGGGAAAATTCTTGCCTATCAGAGTCGCCTTGTCGGCCGGCTGCGGCCCCAGAACCACAGCCATGACCTTTTGCTTGCAATCGGCGCAGCTCGGTCCGGGAGCGCGCTTTTGACCAACAACCAAAGCGACATGGATCGCTGGGCCGACGCGCTCAGTCGGCGCGCGCAACTGCGCGTTCTTGTATTGCGCCCGGGTATTTAGGTCTATTGCTTGGCCCCGGGCTGTTTGACCAGAAAATAGGCGTACAAGCAGCCGGCCGTCATCAAGATACCAGCAGCGACGTAGGGCCAATCGATACGAATGTGAAACAGCCACATGCCGCACAGCGGGCCGACCGCACGAGCGAGCGCGCCGAGCGATTGCGACACTCCGAGCACGCCGCCTTGATGATCGGCGTGGGCGGCACGCGAAATCAGCGACGTCAAGGACGGCGTGTTGAGCCCACTGCCCACCGCGATGGTGCCGACAGCGAAAATCAGCGCAGCGACGGTGTGCGCTTCGGCCTGCCAAAACAGTCCGACTGCCATCAGCAGCGTACCGGCCACCACCAAGCTGCGCTCTCCCAGCCGCGGCACCAGTCGACCCACCAGGCCGCCTTGCACCACAAAAATGGTGACGCCGATAAACGCGAACAACCAGCCAATTTTCTTCTCGTTGAATCCGAAGCGATCGTGCAAAAAAACCGAAAAAGTCGACTCGAGATTGGTAAACGCCAGCGTCACCAAAAAATAGAGCAACAGTGCGCGTCGTAGCGTCGGGCTCGACAAGGCGCCCATCAGCCCGCTCCAGGTCAGGGTGCGGGCACGCACGCGCAAATGCGCCGGCTGCGGCTCGAGCAGAAACACCAACGCCGAAGTCAAATTGGCCATCGAAAGCGCGCCCGCCACCCAGAACGGCAGCGTAGGGGAGTACGCCGCCAGTTGGCCGCCAACAAACGGACCAAAGACAAAGCCGAGACCGAGTGCGGCACCAAGCATGCCCATCCCGGCGGCGCGCGATTTGTCGTCGGTGATGTCGGCCATATAGGCCTGCGCTGCAGAAACGTTGGCGCCGCACAATCCGGCGAGGCCGCGCGCCACCACCAGCCAGCCAAACGACGGCGCCAGTGCATAGCCAAACTGCGAAATCGCCGAACCAGCGATCGAAATCAGCAGCGTCGGCCGACGGCCGGCGCGATCGGAGAGGCGGCCCAGAATCGGCGCAAAAAAGAACTGCATGATCGAATAGATCGCCATCAGCCAGCCGATCTCGGCATGCGAGGCGTGCAGCTTCGAAGCGTAGAGCGGCAAAAGCGGTATGACGATGCCGAAGCCGAGCAGATCCAAGAACACCGTAAACAGTACGGTGTTGCGGGCGCGCCGAAAATCCACTTAGGTTTGCAGCTCGCGCATCGGTACCAGGGTGGCACTGCGCCGGCGCAGGTCAGCGATGGTCGCCTCTAACAGATCGAGCGCCGGCTCACCGGTGCGAATGCGACAGTCGAGGCGAATCCCGGTTCTGCTCATGTCGACAAATTCCCAGGGGTGAAAAAACAGGACAATCGGCGCCTCGAGCAGCGCCAGCACGGCGCGCCGAATCGGTGAGGGCGCGCGCATCGGCAGCGGCGAAATCGACGCCGGAATGCGGCGAATGCCAAAGCGCACGTCGGGCTTGATGAAATAGGATCCGCACTTGTGCCGCCCCCAAGAGGAATCGAGGGTGTAGCCGTATTCGGCGAGCAACGGTAAGTGGACTTCCGGCAGATCGAGATTGGGGGCGCGAAAAGATCGAACGTCCGAAAATTTTCGTAAGCTCTCGCTGGCGTCCTGCAGCTCTCGGCGCGCGCCCTTTTCGTCAAGCGTGCTAAAGCGTGCGTGGGTGTCGCCGTGACAGCCAAGCTCGTGCCCGTCGTCGACGATTCGCTTGACCGCGTCGGGATAGCGACGCGCCACGTCGCCGGTGGAAAAAAAAGTCGCGCGCACCCGATTGTCGGCGAGTACCGCCAAGAGCCGCGGCAGTCCGTCGGTGATGCCGCGATAGGTGTTCAAAAACGGTGGACAGTCGTGTTCGACATCGATGGTGATGCTGGCCTGCATAACGACGGCAGTCTACCCGATTGTTAACCTTTGTTCACGGGCGTTCATCCGACTAGCCAAAGCGCGCGATTTTTGCTACGTCGCGGTTGGCACGCGTAGTGCTTATAGGAAAGCGTCATGAAAAAAATTCTACTTGTACTTCTGGCGGTGCTCTCTTTCACACGCCCGTCGCTGGCTCAAGAGTGCAACAGCTGTGCGGTGCCGCCGCCGCAACCACCGCAGCCACTGCCCGGCTACTACTATCAGCCGCAGCCACGCTTGGTGGTGCGCGAAGTCGAGATGCCGCGCACCGGACTGATCATCGGCGGCGCGGTGATCACTGGACTGATGGTGCTGCCCATCGCCATCGCGGCCGGCGTCAATGCCGACCCAAGGCTGCTGATTCCGGTCGTCGGTCCGATTTGGCAGGGCGCCGATCTGTATCGCGGGCCGAGCAATTACGGCATCAGCAATGTTGGCGCCACTTTTCTGATTATCGACGCCCTCGGTCAGGCCGCCGGACTGAGCATGATCATCGCCGGTTCAGTCGCGCGCAAAAAAGTGCTGATCTACGATCGGGTCGCGATCCTGCCGGTGACTTCGACCAACTACGCCGGACTTTCGGTCAGCTTTACTTTCTAAATTTTACTCTATACTGCGCGCCATGCCCTTTTCTGGCCTCGACTATTACAACGTAGAAGACCTTTACAGCGACGAAGAGCGCCAAGTGATGCAGACGCTGCGCCGCTTTGTCGACGACGAGATCATGCCGTCGATCGGGCGCCATTTTCGCGCTGGCACTTTCGATCCGGCCTGGCCGCGCCGCCTCGGCGAACTCGGCGCTCTCGGCGCCTCGCTCAAAGGCTACGGCTGCGCCGGTCTTTCGCCGGTAGGTTACGGACTCATCATGCAGGAGCTTGAGCGCGGCGATTCCGGCGTGCGCAGTTTTGCCTCGGTGCAAGGCTCGCTGGTGATGTATCCGATTTTTGCGTTTGGCTCGGAGGCGCAAAAAGATCGCTGGCTGCCCAAGATGGCTCGCGGCGAAGCCATCGGTTGCTTCGGTCTTTCTGAACCCGATTTTGGATCCAATCCTGCCGGCATGCGCTGCAGCGCCAAGCGAGTCGGCGACAAGTGGATCTTGAACGGCGAAAAACGCTGGATCACGTCTGGATCGATCGCCGACGTCGCGGTGGTCTGGGCAAAAACCGAAGACAAAATCCGCGGATTTCTAGTCGAGCGCGGCGCCAAAGGATTTTCCACTCGCAACATCGAAGGCAAGTTCTCGCTGCGCGCCTCGGTCACTTCTGAATTGATTTTTGAAGATTGCGAACTGCCGCTCGACGCCGTGCTACCGGGATCGTCGGGATTGCGCTCGCCACTCGAATGTTTGTCGCAAGCGCGCTTTGGCATTTCTTTCGGTGCCATCGGTGCGGCGATGGCCTGTTACGACGAAGCGCTGAACTACACCCGCGAGCGCGCGCAGTTTGGCAAGCCTCTGGCGAGTCACCAACTGGTGCAGCAGAAACTGGTCGACATGCTGCAAGCGATCACCCAAGCGCAACTCATGGTGTGGCGTATCGGTCGCTTAAAAGAGGCCGGCCGCGCCAGGCCGCAGCAGATTTCGTTGTGTAAGCGCAACAACGTCAAAATGGCACTGAAGTGCGCGCGCACCGCCCGCGAACTGCTCGGCGCCAGCGGTATCACCGACGCTTATCAGTGCGGCCGCCACATGTGCAATCTCGAATCGGTCTACACCTACGAGGGCACCGACCACATTCAAACCCTGATCGTTGGCCAGGACATCACCGGGATTTCGGCCTTCCAATAACGCTACTTAAACGGATCGACTGGATTGTTGTTGATGTCGACCGGATCGGGACGCAGCGGTGGCTTCTGGTGCTCGACTGGATCGGGGCGTGGGTGTGGATGCGGCGTCGGCGACGGTCGATCGGGTGCCAAATTGAGCTGCAACTGCTTGTCGCCGTCGGCAATAAACACCGTTTCGGCCGAGTGAAAGCCCTTCTGCCGCAACTCGAGGCGATGGCCGATACTTGAGCGGCCGACCACCAACTTGAGCGGAGTGCGCCCGCTCGATTCGTTTGCGTGATCCAAAAACACATCCGCCGTCGGCACCGACTCCACCTGAATCAGCACCTCTTGCGCTTCGAGCTGTTTGACGATCGGGGTGTGCAGCTGCGTCGTCCCGGTCGGCAGTGTCACCAGCGGCTGCGGCCGTGTCGCCCGCGCGATGAACCAAGTCAATCCCAGCGCCAACACCAGTGCACCGCCAGCGGCGATGGCAATGCGCTGCCGCTTTTCGTGGCGGCGCAATCGGCCATTGGTGTAGTCGCGACGGCGGACCTGGACCTGCCCGGTGAGCGACGGCTCATCGGGAAACAGATCCTTGAGCAGCGTCACCAAATGCTCTGGTCCCCAGCCGAGATCGTGCACCACCTGATCGAGGTCGGCCGCCATCTCAGCACAGGTGGCATAGCGATGGTCGCGATCTTTGGACAGCGCTTTCAAACAGATGCGATCAAGCTCCGGCACCACTTCGGCGTTTAACTCCGACGGCGGCACCACTTTGGCCTCGCGCACCAAAGCAATGGTCTGCATGTCACTCTGCGATTTGAACAGACGCCGCGCCGTCAATACTTCGTGCAGCATGATGCCGACGGCAAATAGATCAGCGCGGTGATCGATCTCCATGCCCTCGACCTGCTCGGGCGACATGTAGCCGAATTTTCCTTTGAGCGTTCCGGTCTGGGTGTGCGAATCGTCGCGCTCGGCCAGCGCCTTGGCGATGCCGAAATCGAACAGTTTAATCGCACCATCGAACGCCAGCATGACGTTCGACGGACTGACGTCGCGATGAATGATGCGAAGCGGGGTACCGTCGTCGTCGGCAAGGGCGTGGGCGTACGCGAGCGCGCGGCAAACATCGCGCAGCACCAGTGCGGCGAAGCCCACCGGCGGCAGCTCGCTGCGCTCGACGTAGGTGCGCATCACCGTCGCCAGATCGCGCCCTTTGATGTATTCCATCGCCAGGTAGTACTCGCCGTCGACACTGCCGAGCTCGTAGACCTGAACGATGTTGGCCTGATTCAGACGCGCCGACAGCCTTGCCTCGGCCATGAACATTTTGACAAAATTTTCGTCCTCGGCCAGATGCGGCAGGATGCGCTTGACCACCATGGTGCGCTGAAAACCGCCCGGGCCGGGCAAGTTGGCCTTCCACACTTCGGCCATGCCGCCTCGTCCCAGGCGCTCGACCAGCTCGAACTTGCCGAAGTTCTCGCCCTCCATCAGTGCATTCCCCCGCTCGACATCGGCGGCGTCGAACTGGCACAACCAAGCGTGCCACAGTCGGGGCGGGTGCCAAAGTAGATGCCAAGCACCGCCGCGGTGATCACCACTCCCGACACCGGAATGATCCACCAATGCTGCTTCCAGAAACGGGGCTTCACTGGTACAGGTTTTGGCGGCTCGGGGGAAACCACTTCGACGGTAGTATTGCCGATGTGGCTTGAAACGCCGGCGTCGGCAATAGGCGCCGGGGTCATGTCCGGCACCGGGTCGGGCGCACCGTATTCAGGGTGCTGCAGCAGCGTGTCTATGATTTCCAAGAGAATGCGGTTCACCTGATCGCGGTAGGCATCGTCCACTGGGGCCGCCGCCAAATATTTTTCGTACATTTCTTTGGCCTTGGCGAGCCTATTCAATTTGCGATAGGCCTGCCCGAGATTGAGCAAAAACTGCGCGCGCGGCACCATCTCATAGCCTAAGGAATATTCGGCGATCGCTTCCTGGTACTTGCCTTCGCTGTAAAGCGCCCGTC
>JAHFDU010000399.1:0-2718 GCA_023248835.1 Myxococcales bacterium
ATTCAAGCGGTAAAAAAGATCTTCGCGGAAGTGGCCGGCCTGCACCTCTTTGCCCAGATCGCGGTTGGTCGCCGCCACCAGGCGGACGTCGACCTTGATCGTCTTGAGGCCGCCGACATGTTCAAATTCCGATTCTTGCAGAACGCGCAAAAGCTTGACCTGCATCTCGCTTGGAATTTCGCCGATTTCGTCGAGGAACAGAGTGCCGCCATGGGCCAATTCAAAACGTCCGAGTTTCGAATGGACGGCGCCGGTAAACGCGCCTTTTTCGTAACCGAATAGTTCGGATTCCATCAAGGTACTGGGAATGGCGGCGCAGTTTATTTTGATAAATGGTCCCAGCTTGCGCGACGAATGGAGATGGAGGGCGCGGGCAACCAACTCTTTTCCGGTGCCCGATTCGCCAGAAATCAGCACCGTCGACGGAGTGTCGGCCACTTTTTCGATCAGCTGAAAAATATCCGTCAATGTTGGTGAGCGCCCAACCAGGCCAAAGCGCGTACCGTCAGGTTCGGCGGTGACGTTTCCGCCCACGCCTACGCTCGCGCCCACGGGCAATGATGGGATGGATGCGTTTTGGCGGTTGAGTTCGTGAGTGCGGAGTGCCTTGTGTACCACTTGGCGAAGCTGTTCTTGATCGAACGGTTTTTCGATGTAGTCAAAAGCGCCGAGCTTCACCGCTTCGACCGCCGAGTCGACTGATCCGTGCGCGGTCAAAAGGATCATCGGAATTTCAGCGTGCTCGGTGACCATGCGGCGCAACAGCGCCATGCCATCGAGCTTGGGCATGCGTAGATCGCTCAGCAGTACTGAAATTTCGTACTCTTCGAGGAGGTGCAGCGCCTCCTCCCCATCGCGCGCCTCGATCACCTCGTATCCATCTCGAGTGAGGATCGCACCGACCACACGCCGCAAATTGGCTTCGTCATCCGCGATCAAAATACGCGGTGCGCTCACTCTCTCCGCTAACGTTTCCGATTTTTCCATCGTCTCCTAAATTTATGATTGTCAATGATACCCGATTTGAACCAAATAGAAGCTCGCAACAAAGTTCTTCTTTTACTCGCAACAAAGTTCTTCCTTTATCTAAAAAATAAATGTTAAGATATTCGCTCCAAGGAGAGATGAGCATGCATACATTGCGAGTGGTGCTGGTGGGAATGTGCGCGGTGGCGATGGCTTGCGACAGTGTACTACCGACACCGGATGATCTGAAGCCGCCGGGGACCGACATGCCCGACATGGCGCCGCCCGATCTGTCAATGCCCGATCTGGCGCCCGATCTCACACCTACCGGCGATATGACGCCGGTGTATGACCTGACGCCCGACCTGACACCGTCCGACAATCCGAGCACCATCCGCGGTCTGGTCGACGCGCTGGCTTATTGGGCCTGCATCAATGAGGTACGCTGCAAGCGGCTCACCATCAGCAGCGCGGTACAGCCGGCCATGGATCAGCGTTTCAACGACTGCAAAGAGACGATGCGTGGCGACATCTTGTCGAAACTCTCCGACGACAACATCGCGAATGTGCTGCACGCCGACATCGATTCGGAAATGCACCAAGATGGCGGCGCTCGCCTGGGCCTCAACCTGGCGATCATCGCTGCGCAAAAAAATCTCGAGTGCGATTCTTCGACCGACGGTGTGCTCACGTACATTAACCACCACGCCTTCACTCCTCTGGTCGCCGTCGGCGGGCCGTGTGCGGTGGACGCCGAATGCATCAATGGCTACTGCCCGCGGCAGGCGAAGATGGCTGGCGGTCAGCTGCCGCCAGGCTGCCCGGGCGGTACCTGCAACGCTTTCCCGGATGCCGGCGTCGCCTGCACCTTGGACGTGACCGAATGCGGACCGACGGGGCTGAATCGCTGCACCGCTGGGGTTTGTGTGGCGCGCGGTAAAGGCGCAGGGCAGGCGTGCGTATATCCTGGCTCGGTGTTCACTCGCTGCGCTACTGCCACCGGAATCTACTGCCAGGGTGGCATCACTGGCAGCGGCACTTGCGCCACCGCGACCGCGTCCTCGGCGGCAGGTGCGGGGTGCGATCCTTTACAGGGAAAGACCACTCAGTTCCCCTCTTGCGTCAAGGGCTACTACTGCAACCTGCGCGGTGGTCCCGACGCTGGTGTTGATGGCGGCGCTGCCAACGCCGTCTGCACCACCCGAAAGCCAGTGGGAGTGAACGCCACCTGCGACCCGAGCGACTGCTTCCAAGACGGCGCCATGGTCTACTACTGCGATCCCTGCGGCGAGGGCGAAGTTTGTTCGAGCGGCCATTGCAAGCTCGACACCAAGTCGCCCGACGGCGTCGCCTGCGTCGATGACGCGCATTGCGAGCTTGGCACTTTTTGCAACCAGACCACGTTCAAGTGCCAACGCAAGAATGCCAACGGCGATCGAATCGGCAATGACACCATGGGCGATCCGCTGTGCTTGCTCGGCGCCAACAGCGGGTCGCAGTATGGCACCGCCAGCATCTGCCTCTCCGGTTTCTGTGAGGCACGCGGCGACGGCAAGTACTACTGCACCAACTACAAGATGCCCGGCGATCCTTGCGTCGGTGACGGCTCCGACGACGTTTCCTGCACCACCTGGAGTGCGGGTCAAGGCGTTGGCTCCTATAATCCAGCCAACCAGCAGGCCTGCCGCGGCGTCACCGGCCGCGATGCCGGCATGTGCGGCCTCGGCTGTAACTAAAACAGTGAAACAGGGA
>JAHFDU010000399.1:2728-3171 GCA_023248835.1 Myxococcales bacterium
ATGGGTAAGCGTTCACGCTCCCCTGTCCGTGCACCCTGAGCGGAGCGCAGCGAAGTCGAAGGGCGAGAACAAGTCGAGTCTGCCCTTCGACAAGCTCAGGGCGAGCGGGCGTGGGGGCGTGAACGGTTACAAAAATGAATAACTGAATTACCGAAGACTGTCCCCAACCGGAAGCAGCACGGTAAACGTCGATCCTGCCCCGAGACGGCTGCGCACTTCAATCCGCCCACCATGACTCTCCACAATGCGCTGGCTTACCGGCAATCCCAGTCCCGTACCCTTACTCTTGGTGGTAAAAAACGGAATAAAAAGATTTCTGATTTCGTCCGGTGCAATGCCCGTTCCATTGTCAGAAAAGCCAATCTCGACGAACGCGGTTTGCCGTTTCCGCCCGGAACGAACCGCGGTGGCGATGGTGACCTTTCCGCCCTGGGGCATCGCTT
>JAHFDU010000400.1 GCA_023248835.1 Myxococcales bacterium
TCAAAGTGCCGATCGTTTTTCGCGGTGCGACCGGCGCCGCCGGAATGCTGAGTGCGCAGCATTCGCAATGCCTCGAATACATGTACGCCAATTGCCCGGGTCTAAAAGTGGCGATTCCGGCGACACCAGCGGACGCCAAGGGGCTCTTGAAAACCGCGATTCGCGACGACGACCCGGTTTGCTTTTTCGAAAGCGAACGGCTCTACGGTTTTCAGGGCGAAGTTCCCGAGGGAGAATTTCTAATTCCGTTTGGCCAGGGTGAGGTCAAGCGCGAAGGCACCGATTGCACCCTTGTCGCCTGGTCGCGCATGGTTCATGTTGCGCTCGAAGCGGCGGAACTTTTGGCCAAAGAAAACATTTCCGTCGAGGTGATCGATCCGCGGACGCTGCGGCCCCTCGACAATGAAATGATTTTCTCGTCGGTGCGCAAAACCCATCGCTGTGTGGTGCTGGAAGAGGGCAACGCGTTTAGCTCGATCGGCGCCGAGATCGCCACCCGCGTACAAAAAGAGGTTTTCGACGATCTCGACGCACCGATCGAACGCGTGCATCGCTTCGATGTGCCGATGCCGTACGCGCCCAATTTGGAAGCATTGATTACCCCTGACGCTCCGAGAGTGATCGAAGCGGTTAAACGAGCGATGTACGTCTAACTGAGGAGACCATGGCTTCGATCATCACCATGCCGCGCCTGTCACCGACGATGGAAGAGGGCGTGCTCGCCAAGTGGACCAAAAAAGAGGGCGACAAGATTATGCCCGGCGATGTCATCGCCGAAGTAGAAACCGACAAAGCGAACATGGATTTTCCCCTCGAGGACGAAGGTGTGCTGCTGAAGTTTCTGGTGGCGGCGGGAGACACAGTAAAGCTCGGCGCGCCGGTGGCAGTGCTGGGAGAGGTCGGCGAGAGCCTAGAAACCGCGCTCAAGCAACTTGGGGACGGTGTTAACAACTTAACAACTTTGGCGCCGGCGACCGCGGCGAAGCCAAGTGGCGGATCGCCTACGCCCACGCCCACGGTACAGAGTGAGAATGGAGCCGTGGTCGGGCGAGCGGTGAAAGCGTCGCCGTTTGCGCGCAAGTTGGCGCGGGAGCGCGGGCTTGATTTGAAGCAGGTGGCGGGATCAGGCCTACATGGCCGCATCGTGGCGCGCGATGTGATGACCACGCCAGCGTCGGGAAAAACTTTTGTGGCGCGTGCCGACGAGCTGGTGGCGCCGTCGCAGATGCGCAAGACCATCGCGCGGCGACTGGTCGAGGCCAAACGCGAAATTCCGCACATTTACTTAACTGCGGATGCGACCATGGATGCGCTATTTGAGTTGCGCGAGCAGCTGCTTGAACTCAGTGGCACCAAAGTTTCAGTCAATGACTTGGTGGTCAAGGCATTTGCGCTCGCCATCCGCCGCATCGAAGAATCGAATGTGTCGTGGACCGAGCAGGGAATTTTGCATCGCGGATCGGTCGACATCGGCATTGCGGTGAGTCTGCCCGACGGTCTGATCACGCCGGTGGTTCGCGCTGCTGATCAAAAATCGCTCGGCGCATTGTCAACTGAGATCAAGGCATTGGCTGAACGGGCGCGAATCAAAAAACTAAAACCGGAAGAGTATTCTGGTGGCTCAGCGACGGTGTCGAACCTTGGCATGTACAACGTGCGTGAATTCGTCGCCATCATCAATCCGCCCGAAGCGATGATTCTTGCGGTTGGCACTACTGAAAAGCGACCGATTGTCGTCGACACCAATGGCCATTCCGAAATTCGCATCGCCCGCCAGATGACCCTGACGCTCTCGTGTGATCACCGTGTCATCGACGGCGTGCTCGGTGCCCGTGTACTCGGTGAGCTGGTCAAGTTGCTCGAAAAGCCGATCGCTTTGGTGTTGTAAAAAAACTAGCGCCGGGCGGTCTTGCCGCAGGCGTTACGCTGACTGACCGAAACGCGGGCAACCCCTTCGCACCACAGCGCCGGTGGCTGCACGAAGCATTGAATGTCGTCGACCAGGTCAATTCCCGCCGCTGCCGCCTGCTCTGCCAGCGAGTCGATGGCGCGCTCAATCTTCGATCGGCTTTTTTCGCGCTCGGTGGCGCGGTCCTGCGTCGGCGAACAAAACGCGCTCTGTGGCGGTCCGGAAAAAACCGTGCGCCAGCCGCAAGCCAGCGCCTGATAGTCCTCGGGAGAGATTCGCGCTTCTGGGCTGCGCACATCACCGAGCTTGCAGCCGGGGGGCGCTGCGGTCAGCGGCAGGTCGAGACGGAAAAAGTGGTTGTCGCCATCGAGCGCACTCTTGCTCGTCGATAGGATCCCGGTGCCGAGCCGCACCAGTTCGGGCCTGACCGCAGGTCCCATCGTCGGCAGCGGTGGAGGCAAGTTGCCGGCAAACGCGGGTGGCCGAGCCGGTGCGCAGGAGACCACCAATAGAGAGAGGAAACCGAGAGTGGATCCGACTGAAAATCGCATCATGGCCGCCTCCTACTTCGAAATTGCTTGCCAGGCGGCGTAGCGCAGTTGATAGAGGAAGTCAAACGGAACGGCGGGAACGGCGGGGATTCGCTTCTGAAGGTTCGCCAGTTTCGTGGGCGTGGTCGTGAAACGAAATCCGTGCTCTCTGCCGACGGTGACGCAAGACACATGTGACGACTCAAAACACGCGCGACATCGGCAACACACCGGCGCACATTTTCCCACGCTGCATGGCCGCTTTGCGTCGCTGATTCGCCGACGCCGACGCCGACGCCCACGACCTTCAGGGATTCGCTCGGATTCGCTCTAACCGCCTGGGAGACGGTCAAACGTCCACTCCCACGACAGAAAAACACGAAGATACTAAGATGCGCGAATGCAAAGTGATTTGGGCAAGCACTCCTTCATCCGCTCGCACGGGCTCGGCAATGACTACTTGGTCGTCGACGACAGGACATTCGGCGTACCGCTCGACGAGGAGCGAATTCGCCGCATCTGTAATCGCCATACCGGCGTCGGTTCTGACGGCATTCTGGTCGCGGTGGCACCACCTGAGGGCTTTGATGCCGCGGTGCGGATTTTCAATCCCGACGGCAGCGAGGCGGAAAAAAGCGGCAATGGGGTGCGCATCTTTGCCAAATTTTGTCTCGACCACTGCGGCGCCACGAGCGATCGACCGATTCGCATTC
>JAHFDU010000095.1 GCA_023248835.1 Myxococcales bacterium
TGGCCGATGGTGGTCCATTTTTCTCTCGGCAACTTGGCCATCAAATCTCGTTCTACTTTCACAGGTTCGTCGGCGCGGGACAATCCCAACCGCTTTGACAAACGCAAAATGTGGGTATCGACCACCATGCCTTCGTTCATTCCAAACGCCGAGCCGAGTACTACGTTGGCGGTCTTGCGTGCGACGCCCGGTAGGGTCAACAGCTCGGCCATGGTGCGCGGCAGTTCACCTGAGAATTTTTCCACCAGTAGGCGCGCAGCACCGAGAATACTCTTAGTCTTGTTGCGAAAAAAACCGGTGGAGTGAATCAGCTCCTCGACTTCACCGGAATCGGCGTGGCTAAGCGTCTCGGCGTCGGGAAAGCGCGCGAACAGAGCCGGCGTGACCAGATTGACCCGCTTGTCGGTCGACTGCGCCGACAGGATGGTGGCGATGAGCAGTTGAAACGGCGTCTTGAAATCGAGCTCGCAGTGCGCGTTCGGATAGAGGCGCTGCAATCCGCGACACAGCCGCGTCACGCGTGCGCTGTCTCCAGGCCTGCGCTTTTTCCTTGTACTCGAGCTCGTCGACGCCATCTGCACGGCGGATACGGTCGCGTCTCTCGCCGGAGCTGTCAAGCGAGATTCAAAAGATTCAAAAAGTCAGGTACTGCCAGCGCAGACCGTGTGCCGCGAATCGCTCAAAATCGGCGTCCCGTGTGACCAGGACGCAGCCGTTTTCCATTGCCACCGCGGCGTGTGCAGCGTCGGCGACGAGCTTGCCACTCGAGCGGGTGGCGCGGCACAGGCCCGCCAGAAGCTCGAGGTGTTTTTTCCCCGGCCCTATCACCCGACAGGTTGGCCGCTCAACCAGCGCCTCGATGGTGGCGAGAGCCGCCGAGAGCGGCGTTGGTCGTTCATAGATGCGTGGATTGGTGACGATTCGCAGAAAACCGGCCGCCACCAGTACGGAAAGCGCAAATGGTTCGGCTCCGACAATCATCTGCTCCATCCATTCGCGATAGGGCCGATGAACTTTCTCGTCGGCGCGATGCGCGTACGCCAGCACATTTACGTCAGGCAGGAGCATCGCTACTTATGCCGAAGGTCGTCCTCTTCGAGCGCACGATGGAGGTCGGCCGGCTCGTGATGGACTTTGTTACGGCCACCGAAAGTCACCATGTGAAAAGGCGAGGTTGGTTGGGCCTTCGGCTCAAGCGCATCCTGGAGGGCCTGCGCCACGATTTCGCTCAGGCTCTTGCCTAGTTCGGCCGCTCGCTGCTTGGTTCGGCGGAACAGCTCATCCGCCAATACGATCGTGGTACGCATGGATATGATCATATATATGCGCAGCAAAATGTCAAGCCCAGAACAATATTGGTCTCAATCGCATGGGGAAATTGCTGGCCGAGATCTTGGCAGCAGTGCTTTAGCGAGTGGCCCTACGCGGCCACTTTGTCGAACTCGCGCCGAATCCGTTCCGCCAAGAAAATCTTGATGAGCGACTGGTAGGGCACATCTCTTTGGTTGGCAAGCTGCTTGAGCTCGTCGAGCATGCCTTCGGGTAAGCGCAGAGAGATGGTGCGCACCGACGGATGTAGATTCGGCAAGGTGACTCGCTTCGCCTTGGACCAGTCGACGCGCCCGACCGAGTCGTGTTTGGCCCAGTATTTTTGCTCCTGCGTTTCGCTGCGCGGCTTTTTTCGCTTAGCCATGGATTCGATAAACCTCCCGCTCTCGTTTCGTCATGTCGCGGACTGAAATCACTCGAATCAGTTCGTTGCGGACGGTAAACACAACAAACAGCAACCTTTGTTGGTTGGTCTGTCCCAACCCATAAAATCCCTCTTCCTTGGTCGAATGGAAATCATCGTCAGAAACCACCAGCGGCTGGTTGAAAAACACTTCTTCCGCTTCGCTGCAGGAGACACCATGCTTGATCCAATTCTTGTCAGCATTGCCCGCGTCCCAATCGAACCCCGTGCATTCACGCAGCCGCTCGGTGAGTTCCACTGATTAGATGTATATCATAGGCATATACATGTGGCAATGGCCTCTTTGTGATACACTTACGCACGATGAGTGAGTTGCCCGGTTATCTGCATGGCTACAGCGAGAAGGAGCGCGAGCGATTGCATCGGCAAGCGCGTTTTTTGGAACCGATGGTGCACGATCGGTTGCCGTTTCGTCGCTGCCGTCGCTTGCTCGAAGTCGGTTGCGGTGTCGGCGCGCAGACCGAGATTCTGTTGCGCCATTTCCCCGAAATTCACATCACCGGCGTCGATGTCAACGACGCGCAGATCGCCGAGGCGCAGCGGTTCTTGCAAACGGCGCCGGGAGCGAGCGGTCGCTTTGAGATTCTTAAGGCCGACGCGACACGGCTTGCGTTTATGCCCGCGAGTTTTGACGCCGCGTTTCTCTGCTGGATCCTCGAGCACGTGCGCGACCCAGCCCGCGTGCTCGGCGAGGTCAGACGCGTGCTGGCCCCGGGCGCAGCGATTGTGTGCAATGAAGTGCTCAACGCGACGCTGTTTCTCGATCCCTACAGTCCGGCGACACTGCGCTACTGGATGGCATTCAACGATCACCAATTCTCGCTCGGCGGCGATCCATTTGTCGGCGCCAAGCTTGGCAACCTGCTTCAATCGGTGGGTTTTCGCGAGGTGCAGACGAAGGTGCGCACGTTTCATCTCGACAACCGCGCACCAGCCGAGCGCGCCGAGATGCTGGCGTACTGGACCGAGTTGCTGCTCTCGGGAGCCGACTCTCTCCTTAAGGCCGAGAAAGTGTCGAGCGACATTGTCGCCACCATGACCGAAGAGTTGGCCGAAGTCGGGCGCAATCCGAACGCTGTATTTTTCTACGCGTTTGTTCAGGCGCAAGCCCGGGCCTGGTGATCGTGGCTCGGCCTCGCTACCAACTTCGACGCAAGTACCACGACATCGAGTGTGCCATCGTCGACGGCGCGTCGCTGTCAGCCGACGAAGTGCGACGTGAACTCGAGCCGCTGGTGGCGCAGGTCACTGGGGAATCACGACGCGCCGAGGCGTTGGTGGCGCTGGTCGGAGGTACTGGAGATCGAGACCGCTATCGTCAGCACTACGGACTTGGTGGCGTGCGCGCTTTCAGCTCTTCTGGCGGTGCCCTGATCTACCAGTTTTCGATCGAGACCTTTCCCGACCACGTCAACAACGTCTATTTGATCTGCGAAGGATCGAAACGAACACTCTACGATTGTGGCTCTCATACTTCGGGCTCGCGTGCCGAGCTCGAGCGCTCTAGCACGATGATGCAGCGCGTCTTCGCCGGGCCGTCACTCGATGAAGTGACCGACCTGGTGGTGAGCCATGCCCACATTGATCATTTCGGCGGCGCCGGAAATTTTTCCGGCCGCGCCCGCATTTTCGCACACGAATTCGATGCACGGGTGGTTTCGCGCTTCGAAGAGCGCGTGGTGCAGACGGCAATGCAGCTGCGGGTGTTTCTCGAGCGCGCCGGTCTCGATGCCGAAGCGCGGACCGAGCTTGAACAGATGTATGTGCTGTCCAAGCAGCTCTACAAGTCGGTGCCCGTCGACGAAATGGTCAAGGACGGTGACGAGGTCAATGGCTTTGCGCTTTACCACATGCCAGGACACTGTCCCGGGCAGATCTGCATGCGCGTGCACAACGTGCTGCTCACCGCCGATCACGTACTGCCGCGAATCACGCCGCACCAGTCGCCCGAGAGCATCACTCCGTGGACTGGGCTTGATCACTATTTTCGATCGCTCGAGCGTGTTGCCACCATTCAAGGCATCGACCTGGCGCTGCCGGGCCACGAGGAGCCGATTTACGATCTCGGCGCGCGCGCTCGCGAGATTGAGGCTTTTCATCGCGCCCGGTTGGAAAAAGTGCGATCCGCTTGCTCTACGCCGATGACCACCGTTGAGATCGCGGCGGGGCTCTTTGGCGAGCAGAAGGCCTACGGTAAGTTGTTGGCACTTGAGGAAGCGGCGGCGCACATCGAATATTTGTCACGGCGCGGCCTCATCGAAATCGCCAACCTGGAAGAACTTTCTACCGCGCCGAACCCAGTATTGAAATACGTGTCGACGCGTGGGTGATGGTTCAACACATCCCATTCCGCTCGTCCTGAGCGGAGTCGAAGGACGGGTGCGTGCTTCGACTCCGCGTCGCACGCTCCGCTCAGCATGAACGGAGACCCCGGTCTGTACATCTGGCTGTTGCCGTTGAGCTTCGTTGTCGCTGCGGTGGGTGCGGTCACCGGCGGTCAGTCGCTGGTCACCGTGCCGCTGCTAATGATGATGGGCTTGCCGCCGCACCAGGCGATTGCGACCAACATGTTTGCGGTCACTTTTTTGTCGCTCGGGGGCACTGTCGGCTTCATGCGGTCGCGTACACTCGCGCCCCCGCTCATCGGACGACTCGGTTGGTGGTTGGCCCTGATCACGCTCCTAACATCTGCCGTTGGCGCGGCGCTGACTGCTCACATTTCCGAGCACGCCGTGCGGCTGTTCGTACCGCTGTCGATGTTGGTATTCGCAGTGATGTTGCCGTTTTCAAGTCCGAGTGAAACGCAGCCGCCGGCGCCATGGCGGCGCTCGCTAGGATTTGTTCTGACCGCAGTCCTTGGCGTCTATGGGGGTGCCTACTCCGGCGGTTACACCACGCTTTTGACTTTGGTTTGCACAACCTTGCTCGGAATCTCGCTTCTCCGTGCGGTGGCGCTGACCAAATTCATCAATCTATTCTCCTGCGCCGTTGCCACCTTGGTGTTTGGATTCGCTGGAATGGTGCAGTGGCGCCTCGGCGCCAGTATGGGCGCGGTGATGTTTGTCGGTGCGCTGGTTGGCGCGCGAGTTGCTGCCGATGTTCCGGCGCGCGCGCTGCGGCTGTTTTTTTCCGTCGGCGTTGTGGTCATGGCAGCCTTTTTACTTCTGCGCTAAAGTCCAAACATGATTCGTCTCTACATCTCATTGGTGTTCCTCGCGGCGCTGGGCTGGCTGTCCGCATGCAACGACGACGACTACGGCGCGATCTCCGACGCAGGGCATGACACCGCGATGCCGGTCGACGCGACGCCGACCGGCGATTAGCCCCGTAGGAGATCCCATGCATCGCACTGAGCGTGAGCACTGTTGTCGTCGCATTTTCGCATCTGATGGTGGAAGTCCGCTGCCTTTCGCACTGACTGGCTCCGCGGCGACCTATCCGCCGGACCGTGTGTGCGACGTCGAGCACATCAAGATCGAAGTCACGCTCGACTTTGATCACAAGCGCGTCGAAGGAAAGTGCACGCATTCCTTGCGGGTGCTGAATCAGGGATCGACGCGGCTGCGCCTCAATGCCGTCGAAATGGTGATCAAAAAGGTGCACCTCGATGGCAAAGAGGTTCCATTTTCCTACGACGGCCGCGAGCTCGCCATTGAACTAGGCAATCGCAGCGAAACTGAAAAGCTTACGCTCGCGGTCGACTATTACGCCGATCCGCGTCGCGGCCTCTATTTCATCGCTCCCGACGAGGGCTATCCGGACAGGCCAACTCAGGCGTGGACACAAGGACAGGACGAAGACAATCGCTACTGGTTTCCCTGCTTTGATCATCCGCATGAAAAATCGACCTCGGAAGTGATCGCCACCGTGCCCGAGAACATGACGGTGCTTTCCAACGGCGTACTTCTGCAGAGCGAGACAGTGGGCACGGCGCAGCGTCGATTTCACTATCGTCATGATGTCGCGCACTCGAGCTACCTCATCACTTTGGTCGCCGGTGAATTTCACAAAACCAGCGATCGCGTAGGAGATCTCGAGCTCGACTATTTGGTGCCGCCGTCGAGAAAAGACGATGCGGCGCGAACTTTTGCGCGCACGCCGGCGATGATCGAGCTGTTTGCAAAGTTGACCGGTCAGCCCTATCCCTATTCTCGTTACAGCCAGGTGGTGGTGAGCGAGTTTATTTTCGGCGGCATGGAAAACACCAGTGCCACCACGCTCACCGTCGACACGCTGCACGATGCGCGCGCTCACCGCGATTTTTCCTCGGAGCCGCTGATTTCGCACGAGCTGGCGCACCAGTGGTTTGGCGATCTACTCACCTGTCGCGAATGGTCCGAAGGCTGGCTCAACGAGGGGTTCGCCACCTATTTCGAGATCATTTGGCGCGCTCACATCGACGGTGGTGACGAGGCCGACTACGATCGGCTCGCTGACTGGCAGGCCTATTTCGACGAAGTGTCGCATCGCTATCAGCGACCGATCGTGACGCGGGTGTTCCACGAGCCGATCGACGTGTTCGATCGCCATCTTTACGAAAAGGGTGGCGCGGTGCTACACATGTTGCGCACGGAACTTGGCGAGGCGCGTTTTTGGAAAGCGATTCGGCATTATGTGGCGCGACACAAAGGGCGCAGCGTCGAGACTCGCGATTTTGCTCGCGCCATCGACGAGGCCACCGGATACAATGGCGATCGCTTTTTTGATCAGTGGGTTTTTTCCGCCGGCCATCCCGACCTTGAAATCGACTACAGCTTCGACGACGACGCAAACCTTGCAAAATTGTCGATCACGCAAAAGCAGGAGTCGCTGTTTACGCTTTCGCTGCCGGTTCGGTTCGTCGTCGGCCAGTCGGTGGTAGAGCGGAAACTTGGCCTACAGTCCAAAACCGAGACGTTCGTCATTGCGCTGCAAGAGAAGCCGCGACAGGTGGTGATCGACCCCGGTAATCATTTTCTCAAAGTCGTGAAAATGAAAAAGCCCGACGAACTGTGGTTCGAAGAGCTGGCGCACGGCGATGCGGCGATCGATCGGGTACTGGCGGCGCGGGCGCTGGGACAGGCCGCTCAGCCGACTGCAAATGCAGCGCTTGCCCAGGCCATGCAAAGCGATCCGTTTTGGGCAGTGCGCGGCGAGGCGGCGCTGGCGCTCGGTGAGATCAAGACCAGCGCAGCGCGCGATCTTCTCCTGGCGGCGGTCGGAAAAGAAAAACATGCCAAGGCGCGACGGCAAATCTTGCGCGCGCTCGGGCAGTTTCGTCACGACAGCGTGGTCGCCGAAGCGATTGCCGAAAAGTTGCACGGCGGCGACGACAGCTATTTCGTCGAGGCCGAAACTGCATTGACCTTGGCCAAGACCCGCGCTGCCACCGCGTTTGATTCTTTGCGCGAGGTGATGGCGCGTCCGTCGTATCTCGACGTGATTGCGTCGTCGTGTTTGAGCGGCATGGCTGAGCTGCGCGACGAGCGCGGCATCGAGGTCGCGCTCATCGAAGCGCGCTACGGCCGCCCTCATGTTGGTCGTCGCGCCGCAATTGCTGCACTCGGCAGTTTGGGAGCACTCTTTCCTGGGCGAAAAAAACCGGTGTTTGAAACACTGCTCGAGCTGCTCGAAGATCGCGACTTTCGTGCGCGCATCGCCGCGGTCGAAGCGCTGCGCAGTCTTGGCGACGCCGACGCGGTGGGCGCACTCGGTCGCGCTTCCGAGCGCGATCTCGATGGCCGCGTCCGCAGACGGGCGCGCGAGGTGGCTCGACTTCTCAGTGAAGGCGCCGCCCAAAACGCGCAAATCCAGTCGCTGCGCGAATCCTTAGAGAAACTGGAGACGGCTCATCGGGAAACCAAAGAACGTATTTCTAAACTGGAGTCCGTGTAGGCGCGCTTTCAATTGCAGTTCGAGCTGCGTTGAGGCGTCCAGCCAGATCGCGTGCTTGATTTTCGTCGGGGAGTGCGAAGCCGAGCGGAATCGATCGCCCGTCTTTGGTCAACGCGGTCACTTGAAAGCCGGTCCCAATCGAGCTTCCATTGACTGTCATTGTCGGCGTTGTCCGATTCTCATGGCGAAAACCGGTGATCGACGCCAGCTCGAGGTGGCGAGGCAGCGCGAGAGGAAACGGGAGCTGTATCACTCGCAATTGCCGGTCGCATACGCGCAGCCGAATTCGGTTGAACTTCATCCCTAAAAGTAGATAGGCGCCAACGGCACCAGCGATAAGATGAGGAAGTGCAAATAAACTGCCACTGTGTAAGAGGCCTGCGAAACCAGCCCCCATGAATATGAGGGGAAACAGGATGACAATTCCTTTCAGTCCGCCGAGTGAACGGTGCGGCGTGACGACCAGCTGCCAACCGTCGCCGACGTGCTCGGCCTGCGCCGCCAGGTTCGATTGCGTCGATGGCAACGAAGTGACGCTGCCGCACTGCGGACATCGGGCGCACCCGGCGGTTAGGTCAATGTCTGTGCCGTGGATGGGAGCGGCACATTTGGCGCAGGTGAGTTTCATTCAGCCTCGATAGGTCAGGGGCGTGCGAATGGTCGCCAGTGCGGCGGTCAGACGAGTCGCCAGATACTCAGCGTGAGATTGCTCCGCCATTTCGACCGGAAGCTTGATCGCTCGTCCATCCAGTGTTTTTGCTTCGACAAAATGCACAGTAACTTCGCTGCCGCGCCCGATCGCGCGTGTTTCTCGATTCGTGCTGAAGGATTCGATTTGGAGTGTTGGTTCACAGACCTCGCGACGGCGGAATGCCACTCGACTGCGCAATCGCTCAGCATCTAGCAGGATTTCACCATAGCCCAGGACGTGCATGAGGCCCCGGAGGATACCAATTAAGACAACTACCACCGCGAGCCAAACAAACAACTTATTCCCAGGCGCCGATGCATTGTAATGCCAGACAAATTTGGGTGCGAAGACGAGGGAAAAAAACATCACGCCGATCAGCGTCGCAACGCTTTTCCAGGTTCGCCCTCGGATCAAGAATGAGAACTTTGTTCCCTCCTGCGCTTCTTCGAGAGCCAGATCGATCGGTCGATGCTTCATCTTGATCGCATCCGCGGTGGCGGACTGGTCAGAGGCAAAGGAGATGAGTTCGCCGCAGGCGCGGCATACACCTCGGCCTTTGGCAACATCGATGTCCCCTTCGAGCAAGGGGTGAGCGCAGACTGGACACGCCGCCTTTGATCCGCTCATTCTCGTCTCCTCTTTAGATTATATACCCATTTTGACTGTGATGGAGATTGGAGTGACGGCCGAGCAGCTGCTGTTGTACGCTGCCGAACATGGTGGCAGTCGGCGCTGAGGAATTGATTCTTCGATGGTACGCGTTCACGCTTCGCCTCTGTCCGGGCACCCTGAGCGTAGCGCAGCGAAGTCGAAGGGCGAAAATAATCGAAGTCTGCCCTTCGACAAGCTCAGGGCGAGCGGAGAGTGTGGGCGTCAACGGTTACCTTCGATGAAACTGCGATCGAAATTTGCCATCGCCACCGCGCTGGCGACCCTGCTGCCGATTGGGCTTTTGACCGCGGTCAGTCGCGTCGCCGTCAGCAACGAGTACGTGGCGCAGTTTCATCGGGTGTTTGACGACTCCGAGTCCGAGGCGCTCAAACAATTTGTGGTGATGGGCCGCGAAGTCGAAGAGGCGCTTGCTCACATGGCTTCGGTCAGCGACGCCAACATTGGCCCGCTGTTGGTGGCGCTGTCGCACGGTACGCTCGATCAGGACACCGCCAATCAGTTGAGCGATGTGGTGCCGACGGTGATGCGCGCCCTCGATTTCGATGTGCTCGAACTCACCGACGAAAAAGGCGTGGTGCTGGCGGCCGGCCATCTGGTCGGGCACAGCGGTCAAGTCGACACTGAATTGCGCGAGCGGTTTCGCCGTTTCGGCAGTCGCGCCCATCTGGTCGAGGAGCCGATGGCGGGCAGCAACACGCCGGTACTGGTGCTCGAGTCGGCGCGTTTGGTCGAGACCAATTTTGCCGGGCGCAAAGTGCGGCTGTTTGTCTGCGGCGGCCGGCGGCTCGATGCCCATCTGCTCAATCGGTTGGCGCTGTCGGCGCGGCTCTGTTCGCCCCATGCGGAGGCGCGCTGCACTGCGCACGGAGCAGGCGAAGTGGCGCGGGTGGTCGATCTGCCGAGTGGCACTGTCGCCGCGCAGCTGGTGCTGCTACAGCGAGTGGTGGGTTTGCAAAACTCGCTCGCCTGGATTGGCTACGCCGCAATTTCGCTCGGCGGTGTGGGGGTGCTGTTTGCGATTCTGCTCTCTAGTTTTGTGGCTGGGCTGATTGCGCGACCACTTTCGGAACTCTCAGAGAAAGCGCGCGCAGTCGCACAGGGGCAGCTCGAGGGTACGCTGCCGGTGCGCAGTCGCGACGAAGTCGGGCAATTGAGCGCTGCATTCAACGACATGGTGGCGCACCTAAAAACCGCGCGCGACGAACTTGGCCGCGCCGAGCGCATCGCGGCCTGGCGCGAGATGGCGCAGCGCATTGCGCATGAAATAAAAAATCCGCTGACCCCGATTCAGCTCGCGATCGAAACGCTGCAGCGGGCTTTTCAGTCGCCGCGGCGCGCCGAAGTGTTTGATGACCTGTTTGTCGACTCGACCAAGGCGATTGCCGAAGAGGTCAATCGCCTAAAAAATATTGTCAGCGAGTTTTCCCAGTTCGCCCGACTGCCAGCGCCGCGCCTCGGCGCGGTTGATTTGAATGAGCTCGTTCGCTCGACGATTGCGCTCTATGCCGAGTCAGCGTCGATCGAGTGCGGACTCGACGACCAGGCGGTGGCGATTTGGGCCGACCGCGATCAGGTGGTGCAGGTGATCATCAATCTGCTTGAAAACGCGCGCGATGCCATCGCCACCGTGCAAGGTGGAAAAATCAAAATCGTGACCGCGCGCGAGGGCGGCGTCGTCGTCTTGCGCATCCAAGACAACGGCGGCGGCATGAACGCGGAAGTGCGAAGAAATATTTTCACGCCCTATTTCACTACCAAGAAAAAAGGCACCGGCTTGGGCCTCGCCATCGTCGAACGCATCGTCACCGATCACGGCGGCAAGATTTCTGTCGACAGCGAAGTGAATCTCTCGACCACGTTTACGATTACATGGCCGATAGTATTGGTGTCTACAGACGCGTCAAAATAACCGGCCGACCGGCCACTCCGTGCATCACTTCAAAAAAACTTCACCTAGCGCATCGGGATGGCTTTTAGCGCGGCTTTGCCGTCTTTGACAAAGACGCGGAAGCGGACGGTGCGGCAGCCGTGACTGCTCGCAATCAACTGGCGATTGGCTTCGAGCTTGGCAACAAAACGGTCGAACGTCACGCCCTCGGTCGATTCGCCGCAGCGCTCTTTGGCGGAGACAAATTCGTCAAACACCTTTCGATCTTCGTTTGCAACTGCAAGCGCTTGCGGGTTGCCGCCGAGCTCGATCCGCGAGCCGGCGTCGGATTCGGTGAGGTGCTCGGCGACCTGGGGCGGCGGCACAAACGACTCGGACGGCAGCGCCGTCCCGGCCTGCGATCGCAAGATCGGCGGCGCGGTAATTTCCTTCGGCACGCCGTTGGCGTGCACTGCCTGCGCATTCTGGGCCATCGGGATGAGCCCCTGCTCTGTCGCCTTGCGGGTGCGTCGAGCGCCTTCGGCGGCTACAAACGCGGTGACGGATTCGTCCGCGCCGCGTAGCACTTCCGCCGCCGCCAACCCATCACTGTCGGTCAAACGAACGCTTGTGTCCTCACGGGTAGCTTGACGCTTTTCCGCCATCTTTTCGGCGAGTACCACCCGTTCGATGGCGGCGTTGAAGGCGCGCTCAAGCGGACGCAAGAATTGTGCGCCTTCGTTGTCACGCAACCGGAGCGCACCGCCGCGCGCTAGATTTTGGGTTTCGCG
>JAHFDU010000401.1 GCA_023248835.1 Myxococcales bacterium
ACGCTCGAGCCATTGATCATACTCCTCGTCGACGGTGCCGGTGTGCGCGATGAGCTCGCGATAGGTCGCAACCGCCGGTTCGACCTGCCTTGCGCTCATTTGTGCGCGAGCGCGTGCCACCAGATCATTCGGCGATTCCATCAGCCTTGCGCCCTGGCGGCGGCGTCGCGCACGAGTTCGAGTGCACGCTCGCGCCGCTTGCTGCGACTGCGCAAGGTGTCGGCATCGACGATCTGGGTGCGATGAAGCACGTCGAGGTAGTCGAGTTCGACATCACTGCTCGGCAAAATAATGATGCCGTAGACCAGCGCCGCTTTAGTCAGTGCTTGCACGGTTTCTCTCGCGATGTGGCACTGTCCATGGGTGATGAGATAGAGCGCCACCTCATCGGTACGTCGGAGGCGTTCGAGTTCCTCCTTTAGGTCGCCAAATACTTTGGTGTAGTTGCGTCCGCGCTCGGACTTGAAACCGAGCACATAGGGCGCCGCCAGATCTTGGGGCGACAGCTTCTGCAAATCATGCAGGCGAGAGTCAAAAAAACGAAACGCGACGCGCTCGCCCTGCAGCAGGAGCTTTTTGGCCAAGGTCAGTGCCACCGCGCGCCCAAACACTTGTCGCACGCCGCGCATCGACGCCGAAGCATCGACCAAGATGTAATGCAGGCGACGCTCCTCCTCTTGCTGTTTTTCGTGGCCATAAAAATAGAGTTCGCTGTCGACAAATTTCTGCTCGAACAGATCGTCATCGAGCGCAAATTCGGACAGCAAAAGCGAGTCGAGCGATCCGCGGCGCTCGATCGATGCGTAGCCGTCGATGGCAAATGACTGCGCCCCGCTCGAACGCTTGGTTTCCAAGATCGAAGGCAATAACTCGAGGGAGAAATTGACCACGTCGTTGGCCTCGGGCGACTGCAGCACCGCCAAAAGATCCACCAACGCCAGCGAACTGGCAGCGCCGCCGGCATAAGCGCCAAGCAAACGTAGGGTATCGGTGTCGATGAGCTCTACAGCGGTGTAGAGGTGCTGCTCTTCGGTGGCAACCAAATGAACAAAGCCGTACAGCGCGCGCGGGTCAAATTGCAAAAATGCCTGTTCGACCTCTGCTTCGCTCGCTGCCAGCGCTGCCGCATCCACTGGTGCAGTACCCACCGTTTTTTGTGGTTCACGCCAGCGCTGATACAGGTCGCCGAGGATCTTTGCCAGCACCACCACCACCAATGGATCGCTGAGATGAGCCGATGCACGTTCCACCACTTCACTCTCGGAAATGACTTGCAACAACTGCTGATAACGACCGAGGTCGCTCACCACCTGCGGCGGCAGATTGAGGCGCTTCCAGGCGTCGGGCTTGGGCTCAATCTGAGCTCCCTGCCGACCGGCGGTGAGTAGCAGCCCGAGATCATGAACAATGAACAGCGGCAGATGCAATCCCAGCTGCTGCAACTGATTCGACCAGGCGGCGGTTCGCGCCATCGAAACCGTACCGGCTCCAGGCAGGCGCACCAGGCTGAGCAGCAGGGTGCCGAGCTGCCGCTGGGAAAAGGCGTCACTCATTTACAGCGACGATCCGAACCTCGACGAGGCGAAAACGCTTTCGAGTAGCTTGTCGATTTCGCCGATCATCCGTGTCGCGGTCTCCGACGGAACCGCTTGTAGCGCAGCCTTGATCTGGTTGAGGTTGCGCAGCTGCGAAAACAACTGAATGTCGGACAGTGGCTCAGGCGCCACCAGTAGGTCGCGAATCACTTTCAGCTCGGTGAGCAGATCCTCAAGTCCCGCCTGCCCATGTTGCAGACGCGGGGCGTTTGGGTTTTCGTGATAGTACCGGCCGAGAATAGCCGCGGTGATCTCGTCGAGAATTTCGCGCTGATCGAGGTTATTCCAGATGTGGCGTAGGACAAAAAAATCGCTGTCGTTCGGCTCCGTTCGCCCGTCGAGCAGCGCGCTGGCTTTGATGAGTTTGAGCAATTTAACCACCCGCCGATCGGAAATCGAAATTCCTTCGGAGCGAATCTGAAAAATCAAACTCTTGTACTTGGCCAAAAACTCCTCGGGAAAAATCAAATACTGAGCCAGCCGCTGATGCAGCGAGCGCAACTCCTCCCCCTTGACCAGCGGTGCCTGCGCCTCGAGATCACCGGCAAGGCGCGCCCGCTCGTGCGCGAGTCCACGCTCGACTAGTTGCGAAAACTGATAGCTGTCGAGGTTGTCCGACACCACGCGCAAAAGAAAGCGATCAAACACCGCCTGCAGCGCCTCATCGTTCGGCACTTCATTGGAGGCGGCAAACAGTGACAGCAGCGGCACCGATTGCAGACGCGCGCCGTTGGAATATTTCCGCTCGTTCAAGATCGTCAGCAGCGAATTCAAAATCGCCGAATTGGCGCGAAAGATCTCGTCGAGAAACACCACTTCGGCGTCGGGCAGCATGGTCTCGGTCTTGCGTGTGTAGTGACCTTCGCGAAAAGCGCGGATATCGACCGGGCCAAAAAGTTCGTTGGGCTCAGAAAAACGCGTCAGCAGATATTCGAAATAGCGCGCGTCGATGAGGCGCGCGCACAGCCGCACCATCGCCGACTTGGCAGTGCCGGGCGGCCCGATCAGCACCAGGTGCTCGCCCGCGACAATGCTGATGAGCAAGAGACGCGTGATCTCCTGTTTGTCGAGAAACTGGGCGTCGAGCGTGCGCCCAACCCCGGCAAGCGAGGCCAATACCCGCTCATCTGCTGCGTCGACTCGAAGCGCTGCCGCCATTTTTCCCACCATGCCATACCCGCCGCCCGCGGTCACGCTCCTGCTATTTCCTAGATCCAGATAACCATCTCGTCGAACTCGTCTGCTATGAGCGGTGAAAAAATCGTCAGGGGTGACTACGCCGCAAGCTCCGTTTTCCAGCCGGACTTGTTGGTGCGCAGGCAAACCTCTGACCGCCCATCACTTCAAAGCGAGCTAAGTAATCGAAACCGATCTCGTTTTTGCCGCAAGGGTTCAGGCCCAGTTTCACGATCAGGTTTGCATCCGGAAAAAATCAGAACCGGACGCCAGCGGTCAGAGGCGCCGGGGGCTTTCCTGTGGGCGTTGCGCCAGGCAAACCTGGGAAAGGAGGAAGCGAAAGCTGAAACTAATCGAAGCAACC
>JAHFDU010000096.1 GCA_023248835.1 Myxococcales bacterium
GCGGCCCCCGGGCCGTAGGAGGCTGTCAGCTGTCGGCGGTGGTAAGAATCGCGAAGGGCGAATCAACGCCGACTTCCGGGCGCCCCTGAGTGCTGACCGCCACGGACCTTCAAAACACACCCGTCTCGCCTCGCTATCCGCGTAACCGTAACATGAGGGTGTTTCGAGTTGGTGCGCTCATTTTTGTTTCGCCGAGGACTCTTAAACAAGGTTTGTCGGCGCAGAGTGCTGAAGATACTCCTTGCCCTTGTAAGTGTAGGCGAGCACGGCGAAGATGGTCGCGGCGAGCACCATCAGGCCGGCAAACAGGAAAAAGAACGACGATAGCAGAATCGACTTCTGGAGCGGCGCGAGCATCGCCACCAAAAGATTGCCAACAGTGCCGCAAAGTAGCCAGAACCCCATAATGGTCGACTTCATGCGGCGCGGCGCTTGAGTGTAGGCAAACGCCAGTCCCTCTGCCGAGACCAGCACTTCGGCAGTGGTGATGACGAAGTACTGGATCACCTGCCACAGCACGTGCACTCTGTGATCCGCATTTTGGATGTGCAGCTGCAGGATCGCAGCGACGACAAAAGCGAGCGCGGTGAGAAACATCCCGAGCGTCATTTTTTGTAGCGGCGTGACCCTGACTTTGCGGCGCTCGAGCGGACGCCAGGCGAGAAAGCTAAGGCCGGGGATGATCAGCATTACCATCAGAGGATTAAGCGCCTGAATCTGCGACGGCAGCAGCGTGAGGTTATAACGCGCGCCCGAGACAGACTGCTTGATCAGGCAGAGTGCGCCGGCAGCCACAACCACCAGCAACACCAGACGAGTCACCATCGCTGGGATGCGCACATTCGATATCCAGAGCATCAGCCAACCGCCGCCATAGAGTGCCAGGAACACCATCGCCGCAAGCACGAAGTAGAAGATCCAGAGCGGAAGCCCGGGCAGCGTGAGCTCCATCTGTTTTGCCTGCTCAATCCACGTCGACGAATGCTGCTCGAACAGCGCCCGGAACATGCTGACCATCGCGAACACCACCATGATGCGAAGAACCGCGGGTGGCCCATCGCCAGCCTCCGCGCCAAACTGCTGTCGCGCGGGATCAAAAAAGTGATTTCCCGGTTGGCGCAGATGTTGGTGGCGAAAACTCCAGAGCAGAACTGCGAGAAAACCATCATCCGCTTCGATGCGCTGGCGGGTGATGAACAGGCTGAGGCCGATGACCAGCGAAACCGTAGCCTCGATAGCACGCAGCCACAGCACCTGGTCTGAGAAAACCATCAGCGCGAACCCGCCAAAGAGGAAAGTCGCGCCGAAAAAATCATAGCGGCCGAGGCGCCCGCCCGGGTTGGCAGGAATTTTGGTAAAGCGGTTGCGTCCAAGCCAGAACACCAGCGTTGCAACCGCCATCAGGCCGCCCGGAACCGCGAACGCGACCTCGGCGCCAAACCACTCCTTGAGCAGCGGAATGAGCAGTGTGGCGAAAAACGAACCGTAGTTGATGATGAAGTAGAAGATTTGGAAAACTTTGTCGATGAGGTGCCCGTTGCCGGCGACGAACTGATCGCCGACGTTCGCCGAAACACACGGCTTGATGCCGCCCGATCCGACAGCGACCAGCGCGAGGCCGATGTACATGCCCCATTCGGCGGCGGTGAACTGCTGTGCAACCCCGAAGCGACCAGCGACGGCTAGCATGCCGTGCCCGCTGACATAGATCATCGATACCCACAAAATCACGCGGTACTTGCCGAGCAGGCGATCGGCGAGGATGGCGCCAATCATCGGAAAAGCGAAAACCCCCGCCATGAAGAGGTGAGTGACCGCGGTAGCGTCGGCCTTGGCCTGGTTGAGCGCTTCGGCCCCCAGCTGTGCCTCAGGCACAAAGTGCAAAAACAGCGACGTCAGATAGATGTACAGAATGGCGCGCATCCCGTAGAAGCTAAACCGCTCGGCGCACTCATTGCCGACGATGTACGGAATACCCTCGGGGAATCGGTCCTGGCGCGCTGTGATGTCGCGGTTCGAAGTTTCTGCGCTCACCGAGCGGTTGTACCATCTTGTTCGCCCCAACGGCTCTTGTGCATTTTATTGCATTTATCAGTTTACAAACAGCACTCGTTTTGCCTAAATCGCCTGGTCCTTGTGGAGGAGCGAATGAAAATTGCCGTCTTGCTCTTTTCCGGACTGCTGCTTGGCTGTCATGGACATCCATTGACCATTCCTGAACAGGCAGACGCGGGTACTCCGCCTATTCAAGACGCCAGTCCATCTCCCGCTGACCTCACTCCGATCATCGAGGCTCCCTATCCGGCACCCCACCCAGACCTGCCGCAGGTGGTAAGCCAGGGTGGTCCGATCCTGGCGGCACCACAATTCGTCGCCGTCACCTTCGACGAAGATCCACTGCGCGATCAGTTAGAGAGTTTTGTCGAGGCTATCGGTGGCACCGAATATTGGAAAACGATCGCTTCGGAATATGGCGTTGGCGCTGCCACCTATGCAGGCGCGGTGCATCTCAAAGGACCGGCGCCGGCAATGTTGGCCGATGACCCCTCGGATCTGAGTAATCCGGACACCATCGCTGGTTGGCTCGCCGCGCAGCTCGATGGCACCCACACTGATTGGCCCGCGCCAGTGAAGGATTCGACCCTCTACGTGGTGTTTTATCCAGAGTCGACCGTGGTTACACTCACGGGTAGCCGGGGAGACAGCCAAAGTTGTATGGGATTTGGCGCCTACCACAGCGAGGCGCTGCTCCCAAGCGGCGACCCGGTGCCCTATGCAGTTGTCCCGCGTTGCGGACGTGGGGCGAAAGACTTGGCGACGGTTACTTCCTCCACCAGCCATGAGATGGTCGAAGCGGCGACCGACCCCTATCCTGGGTTCGACCCGGCCTACAGCAACGTCGACAAGGATCATATCGCCTGGGCGATTTTTGGCGGTGGCGAAAATGCCGACATGTGCACCGGCACCGATCGAATAACGCCAACCGGGTTTGACTATGTTGTGCAGCGAAACTGGTCCAATCAGGCCGCCAAGGCGGGCCACAATCCCTGTGTGCCTGCGCCAGACGAGGTCTATTTCAATGCCGGTGTGGTCATCAAAGACAAGATCAGCATCACTGGCGGCAGGGTCGGTGGCGTCCGCATTCCGGTTGGCAAGAGCAAGACGGTCGAAGTCGATCTTTTTAGCGATCGGCCGACCGACGGCGAATGGAATGTCAGCATTGGCAGCTTTCGTGGCAGCAACAACTTGAGTGCATCACTTGACCGCGACACCGGTAGAAATGGCGACAAACTCATGCTCACCATCACCGTCAATCAGCCCAATACTGGACGGTTTGGCGCTGGCCTGGTCACGCTGGTCTCCACGCTTGGCAACCGACGAACCACCTGGCCGTTCTTCGTCGGCCAGTAGGAGAAAAAGCAATATTGCGGCAGCGCGTTCAGACGTTCCCGCGCAATCCAGCCAGCATCGTGTCTGGATAATTCATCACCAGGTACATCAGCGCTTCCACCGCGCTCGTATTGCGGTAGCTGTGGGGCAGGTCGGCCTCAAACTGGATCGCATCGCCGGCGGCAAGATCGTGCACGCCACCGGCGACTGCGATCTGGATCGAGCCGCGGTTCACCACCAGGTTCTCTGTGGTTCCGGGCGGGTGCGGATCGGCCTCTTCGAGGCCGCGCGGGGCGAGCCGCAGTTCATAAAATTCGACGCGACGCGCTTGATCAGACGGGAACAGAGGGCGCGAACTGAAACGTCCATCGTGGCTGGTGAGGCGCTTGGCACGGTCGCCACGCAGGATCGAGGGGGTGTTCGCTTCCTCCCGGCCGCCGGAAATCAGTGCCGAAAACGGCAGCCCTAAAGCGCGCGCGACCTTCCACAGCAGCTTGATGGTCGGGGTGCTTCGATCGAGCTCGATCTGGCTCAACATCGCCCGGCTCACCCCAGAGGCGCGCGCCAGGTCCTCGAGTGACATCGAGCGGGCGGTTCGCACTCGTCGCAGATTGGCACCGACGGCCGGGGTCTCCCCGGTTTCGCCCGCTTCGACAGCTGACGCAATTTCCTCCTCCTCAGGCCGGCGCCGCTTACGGTGCTTGGTCTCGGCTGGTTCTCTTTTTCGCGACATACGATCAATTTTCCGTCTTTATGGAGTGTTGTCAATAAAACGAACGAGTGGTCACCAGTGCGGCGATATACCGCGCCGACGGCGGCGGATTCCGTTATATTAACAAACCCAGGTTAACGGTCGAATAAGTGGGTGCGATCCGAGTGTTTTCCAGGCCCATATCCGACGCAGCGGACGTAATTCCAATATATTTGACATCGCAATCTGGAGATGCTAATAGTCTATGGATGGAAACGGAAACCAGAAGCCGGATTGCAGCGCAAACAGGTGTCGGTTGACGGCTAGCGCTAGCACGCTGCTGATCCTCGCCTGCGCCAGTTTCGGCGCGGCGACGGTCAACGGCGCTCTCGGTTACGGTTACTCTTCGATCAGCGTTCCGGTCGCACTGTTCTTCGTCGCCGGCCGAATCCTCAATCCCGCGCTGGTGATCATCGAGGTCGCGATCAACTTCTACGCGCTGTGGTGGAATCGACGCGCTGCCGGCCGTGTGGTTCGCCGTGTGTTGCCGCTGGTCGCCGGTCTAGTGCCGGGCGTGATCGGCGGCACTCTGCTGCTCAAGCACCTCGAACCCTCCGACATCAAGCTCGGGGCGTTTGTGTTGCTGTTGCCGCTGATCCTGGTTCAAGCGGCTGGCCTGCGCTGGCCGATCAGGCGCGAGCGCGCCGCCGCGCTGCCGCTCGGCGCTGGGGTTGGGATCCTGTACGGCGTCACCACCATCTCCGGCCCTCCTTTGGCGCTGTTCTGGAACAACCAGGGTCTTGCCAAAGACGACTTCAAACTTGGCCTCGCAGTGGTGCGCACTGTCGAATCGGTTTGCGCGCTCACCGCGTACTGTCTCCTCGGCCTGGTCACTCGCGACAGCGCTAGCCTGCTACCCTGGCTGGTGCCGGGTGTAGTGATCGGTTTTCCCATCGGCCACTGGCTGGTGGGTCGCATCGGCGCCGAGACATTCCGCCGGGTCTGCATGAGCTTCGACGCTTATCTGGTCGCGCTCGGTCTTGCGCGCGCGGTCACCGAGCGCAGTGTGGCGTCCGCCTCGGTCGCCTATCTGCTGCTCGCATTTACCTTCGCCATCGACAGTTGGTTGCTTTATCGCTTTTTTCGCGGCCGTTTCTTTGGTGGGCGCTTCCTCCCTGATCGGATCCATTCGCCCGAGCACGGGCCGGAGCTGCAGACATGACGCACCGCATCGATATTGCCGCCGCCTCGACCGCGCTCGAAGGCAAAAGCGCGCTTGATATTCTGCGTTGGGCCGCCGATACGCTGGCGCCGCGCCTCACCTTCGCCACCGGCTTCGGTGCGGAAGGCTGCGCAGTCATCGATCTCATCGCTCGCCACCAACTACCCGTCGATCTGTTTACACTCGACACTGGCGTTCTGTTTCCTGAGACCTACGCGCTATGGCGCCGTCTCGAAGAGCATTACGGAATCACCATCCGCGCGGTCAAGCCAGCCCCGACACCACTGCGAATAATAGAGAAGCAAGCCGCGGTGTTTGGCCAGAAGACGTGGGAGCGGGATCCCGATCGCTGCTGCGATCTGCGCAAGGTCGAGCCGTTGCGGACGGAACTCGTGGGCTTTGACGCGTGGATCACCGCGATCCGCCGCGACCAAACACCCGATCGCAAAAGCGCACAGATGGTTGAGCGCGACTTGAAGTTCGGTTTGATCAAGATCAACCCGCTGGTGACGTGGACGGCCACGGATGTTTGGCGCCACTTGGCTACCCACGATGTTCCCTACAACCCGCTTCACGATCGAGGCTACCCATCGATCGGATGTGAGCCGTGCACCAGTCCGGTTGCCGTCGGTGAAGACCGGCGCGCCGGGCGTTGGCGCGGATCCAATAAAACAGAATGTGGCTTGCACTCGCTGCCACTCTTAACCAACCCACCCAAGGAGATTGCCCAAATGTCTACTGTCGTCACTACTACACTGGTCACGCCACATGGCGGCACACTCGTCGATCGTTTCATCGCCGCTGATCGCGTCGCTGCTTTCACCAAACACGCTGGCAGTCTTGCACGGATTACGCTCGATGCGCGCGAGCTCGCCGATCTTGAGTTGATTGCCAGCGGCGCTGCCAGTCCACTGATTGGCTTTGTCGGGCGCGCCGATTACGCATCGATCCTGGCCCACACGCGGCTTCAAAGCGGCGCGGTGTGGCCGTTTCCGTTGACCATCGCGGTCGACGACCAGACCCGCGCGCAGCTCTCGCTCGGCACCGAGGCTGCACTATACGACAGCGACGGTCGACTGTTGGGCGTGCTCAAAATTGGCGACATCTTCAATCGCGATCTCGCAAGCGAGCTCCAGGCGGTATACGGCACCGACGACGACAACCACCCTGGCGTTGCCTATACCAAGTCGCGCCCGACTACACTTATCGGCGGCGAAGTGGAGGTTTTGCCGCTGCCGGACAATCTGCCATTTGCGAAATACCGGCTGACGCCGCGACAGCTGCGCGCCGAGATCGAGAGGCGCGGCTGGAAGCGAATCGCTGGCTTTCAGACCCGCAATCCAATTCACCGCGCTCACGAGCACCTCACCAAGCTTGCGCTTGAAGTCACCGACGGAATCGTCATCCACCCTCTGGTGGGCGAGACCAAAAACGACGACGTTCCAGCGGCGATACGTTTTGAAACCTACCAAGCGCTGATCGCAAAGTACTACCCGCCAGCGCGGACGATTCTCGCCGCATTCCCAGCGGCAATGCGCTACGCCGGCCCCAAAGAGGCGCTGTTCCATGCCTTGGTGCGGAAGAACTACGGCATCACCGACTTGATCGTCGGGCGCGACCACGCCGGCGTCGGCAACACCTACGCGCCGCTCGAGGCGCAACAGATCTTCGACAATTTTCCGCCGCACGAAATCGGGGTAGCACCGCTCAAGTTTGAACCGACTTTTTTTTGTCAGGCCTGCGACAACCTCGCTTCGGCGCGTACCTGTCCGCACGACAAAGCGCAACGCCTCGAGCTCAGCGGTTCGAAGCTGCGTGAGATCCTCAAGACCGGGGGCGATCTGCCCAAACAGTTCTCGCGACCAGAGATCGCTGAGATCCTGCGCGCCTACTATCAGAAGGACGCCGAGGTCACCACCGCTGCAGCGCCCTTAGACCCTTCGACACGCTCAGGGCTCAGGACAAGCGGCAATCAGCCCCCGCTCATGATGAGCGAAGTCGAAGCACAGACGGGCTTCATTCTCTGGTTCACCGGACTCTCTGGCGCTGGCAAATCGACCCTGGCGAGTGCGCTCGCAGAGTCTCTGCAAGGTCAGCGCAATCTCGAAATTCTCGACGGTGACGAGGTGCGTACTCATCTGTCAAAGGGGCTTGGTTTTTCGAAAGAAGACCGCGACACCAACATCCATCGCATCGGCTTTGTCGCACGAACTCTCGCCCAGCACGGGGTCGGTGTAGTGACCGCAGCGATTTCGCCCTACGCCGAAACGCGTCAGCAAGTGCGCGGGCTCGCTGAGTCGCGCGGCATCGCTTTCATCGAGGTGTTTGCCAACGCCAAGCTCGACTCACTGGTCGCCCGCGACGTCAAGGGTCTGTACAAGAAAGCGATCGCTGGCGAGGTCAAACATTTTACCGGAGTCAGCGATCCCTACGAGCCACCGGCAGCACCCGATGTCGAAGTGCACACCGATGCCGAATCAATCGACGAGAGTTTAGCCAAAATCGTCGCGGTGCTGCGCAGTCGCGGATTGGTACCGGCAGCAAAGGTTATTCCGCGCAGCAACGGTTCGAGTGCAAAGGCCCACTCTCCTCAGGTACAGCCATGAGCTCGACCCTGTACCCGGTTTTTCTCAAACTCGTCGGCCTCCCGGTAGTGGTGGTGGGTGGCGGAAAAGTTGCCGCAAGCAAAGTCGATGGCTTGATCGACGCCGGTGCACGCGTAACCGTGGTGGCCCCGAAGATTTGCGCAGCTATCCGTGCGCGCCCGAGCGTGATTTTGATCGAGCGCGAGTTCGTAGCATCTGATCTCGACGCCGCGCACTGGGTGGTCGCCGCTGCTACCGCAGCAGTGAATCGCGCCGTCGCGGCTGCCGCCGCCGCCCGCTTGTTGTTCGTCAATGCCGTAGACGATCCCGAGTCGGCGAGCGCGTATCTCGGCGGTGTTGTCCGCCGCGGCGGCGTCACCATCGCAATTTCAACCACCGGCCATGCGCCGGCACTGGCGGGTCTGTTGCGCGAAGCACTTGAGGCGGTGCTACCGGACGATCTCGATCGATGGACAGAGGTGGCGCGCCGCGCTCGTGACGCCTGGAGAGCCAAAGCGATTCCGATCGCCGAACGCCGCCCGCTTTTATTTCGCGCGCTGGCTGAGATCTACACATCGCGCGGTGCGACGTGAACGGCTTTGTAAGCATCGTTGGTGCCGGACCGGGTGACCCCGAACTTTTGACCTTGCGCGCGCTGCGTTGCCTGCGCCAGGCCGACTTGGTTTTGACCGACGCACTGGTGCCGGCAAAAATTGTCGAGTTGGCATCGCGGGCAAAACGCTTCTTCGTCGGCAAGCGCTCGGGGCGCCCATCCATCGCTCAGGAAACGATCCACAAGCTCATGATTCGCGCCGCGCGGCGCGGTGAGCGCGTTGTCCGTCTCAAGTGTGGCGATCCGTTTGTATTCGGGCGCGGCGGAGAAGAAGCGATCGCATTACACCAAGCCGGCGTACCCTTCGAAATCGTTCTTGGTGTGTCGAGCGCTATTGCTGCGCCGGCGCTCGCGGGCATCCCGGTGACGCACCGTGGTCTCGCTTCCGGTTTCGCCGTTCTCAGTGGCCACACGCCGTTGGCCTATCAGGCGATTCTCGACGGCATCGCTCCGGGCGCATTGACGCTGGTCTTCATGATGGGTCTCTCAGAACGCGCCGCGATCGCAAAATTCCTCCTCGCCAAGAATTGGCCGAGCACGACGCCGGCTGCGATCATCTTGGGCGCGTCGCACCCTGACGCCGCGACCTGGATCGGCACCATCGCTGCGCTTGCGACGGTGGCCATCGACACCGAACTTCCCGGGGTGATCGTGATCGGTGCCGTGGTTTCGCTGTCGGAAACAATCCAAGCTGCATTGCCGACGTTGTCTCATCGCACCGCAGCGCGGCATAGCCGCAACCAAATTGTAAAGCCGCTTTGCACGAGGCCGCGCTGTCGATCCCACGGGGCGTGCCGCCCCGCCCCGTCGGCAAAGCCGTCGGGGTCCCCACCCCTGCTTACGGCGCGACTCCGCGCCGACGGCGCCTTTGGCGCCTTGAAAATACTCAGCGGCGTTAGAAAATCTTCGCGCGCCGCAACGAATTTCGGAAGTAGTAGATCAGTGGGGAACCCATGAGCGCCATTGAACAGCCCCACAACACCCTCGGCTCTGGGCGTCTCGGCTTCTCGTCCGAAGCCGACCTCGATCTTTTCGTCACCAAGCTCGACTCATTTGAAAAGGGCGAACTGTCGTCGGACGACTGGCGTTCGTTTCGCCTGCTCAATGGTGTGTACGGCCAGCGCCAAGATGGCGTGATGATGATTCGTGCAAAAATCCCGGGCGGCATTCTTACGCCACCGCAACTCGAAGCGCTCGCCGACGTCGCCGAAAAATGGACACTTGGCAAAAAGGGCCATTTCACCACTCGTCAGAACATGCAGTTTCACTTCGTTCAGGCGGCCGACGTCGAAAGCGCGCTGCGTCGTCTCGCCGAGACTGGCATCACCACCAAGGAGGCCTGCGGCCACTCGGTGCGCAACTGGACGTGCTGCCCATTTGCCGGCGTCGCTGAGGGCGAACCGTTCGATGTCACACCGTATGTCGAAGCGCTGGCGCGCCACCTTTTGCGCGGACCGTACTCCTCGACGCTGCCGCGCAAACTCAAACCATCGATCGGAGGCTGCTGCGGCACCGATTGTTCGCAGGCGTTCATCAATGACCTCGGCTTTTTGGCGCGTCTGCGAGAGGGAAAAATCGGTTTTCAGGTACTCGCCGGTGGCGGTTTGTCGACGCTGCGCCGCAGCGCGCTGGTGGTAGAAGAATTCATTCCCGCCACCGAAGTGCTCGAAGCCGCCGACGCTGTGGTGCGCGTTTTTCACCGCATCGGCAACCGCGACAACAAAGCCAAGGCACGCCTCAAATGGGCGATCGACAAAATCGGCGCGGCTGCCTTCCTTGACGCGTACTTCGCCGAGCGTGCTCTGATTAAGAAGGAGGGCGGCGTGCCGTTGGTGTTGCCGGCGCAACCGGAACCGCCGGTGCTCAGCGCCGGTTTGCCGCAGTTGATTTCGCGGCTCGAGAATTACCCAGCGTGGGCGAAGGATTCGGTCCGCCCGCAGAAGCAGGCCGGTTTTTCGTCGGTGACGATCCGTCTCGTTCTCGGCGATATTTCGGTGTCGCAGTTGCGCGCGCTCGCGCATCTAGCCGCCGCATTTGGCGAGAGCGAACTGCGCGCCACCAACGAGCAAAACGTGCTGCTTCGCTACGTGCCGTCGTGGAAGCTGGCACTGCTACACCAAGAGCTGGTCGCGATCGGGCTTGCCAAGTCCGGTGCCAAAACACTCGCCGATGTCACCAGTTGCCCCGGCACCGCGAGCTGCAAACTCGCCGTCACCGCGTCGCGCGGCCTCGCCTCGCTGCTTACTGATGCGATCGAGGCGCGCCCCGATCTGGTCGCGGCGGCGCCCGAGCTCAATGTCAAAATCAGCGGCTGCCCACACGGCTGCGGACAGCACTACATCGCGGGCATCGGCTTTCAGGGCGGCATGCGCAAAGTCAAAGGCCGCGCTGTGCCGCAGTACCTGGTCTACCTCGGCGGCGGCATTCGCTCAGATGGCGCCGACTTCGGACGTCTGGTCGCCAAGGTTCCAGCGCGCCGCGCCCCGCAAGCTCTCATTCGTCTGCTCGAACTCTACGTCGCTGAAGGCAGAGGTCGCGGCCCTGTTTTTTGGAAAGAAATTTCCGTTGACCCTGTCAAATCCCTGCTCGTCGATCTAACCGAGCTTTCGGAGATCGATGCCATCGCCGAAGACTTCATCGATCTCGGTGAAACCCAAGCCTTCGAGCTCATGCAAGCCGAAGGCGAGTGCTCGGCCTGACGCGGAAACGATCCATTCACAGATCGAACAAGATCATTCACTGGCACTGGGAAGAAATCGCTACCAATAGCGATAATACTGTAGCGTCCAGAGGGTGGTGCGCGTACCGCTTTGTCGCGCCAGCTGAACCTCGGCATTGAGTTTGATCCAGTGCAAATTGGCACCGCCAACATCGTTGGAAAAATACCAAGTCGTCTCAGCAAGTAAGGAGGCTTCGACCGCGTTGAGCGCGTCGTCGCGCGAGCCTTCAAAAAACCAACGAAATTGGGTCGAGAAACCCAAACGTCGGCTGGCGTGCAAATAGTCAATTTGATGCAGCTGAGTCAGCACCAGTTGCGGAAAGTCCTTGCCGCCGCTCAGTTCGGTTGTCCAGGTGAGCGATCCACTCGGTATCACCCGACGCACA
>JAHFDU010000097.1 GCA_023248835.1 Myxococcales bacterium
ACCCGCTCTATAGTTCCTCTCGAAACTGCAGAACGGCAGCGTTTTGCAATAATTTTTGGAGGTCTCGCGATGAGCTATTTTCCAACCTTGCGCGCGCCGTGTGCCCTGTTGGCCTGTCTTGCGGCTGGCTGTTTTGAGTCGCCGATTGGGCAGCCGGAGAACAAAGTCATTCAAGTCGAAAACAGCAGTCCTGAACAGGCCAAGCAAGATCAATTTGACATTCTTTTCATGATCGATAACTCGCGCTCGATGGAGCCCAAACAGAAGCAGCTGAAGGATCAGTTTCCCAGCTTGATCTCGCGACTCGACGCGTTCGCCAAGGACGGCCATCCCGCCTCGTACCACATCGGCGTGGTCACTTCCGACTTGGCAGCTGGTCCACTCAGCAGCGCCGGCGGCGGCACTGCGCCGTCGGGCACTTCAGGTTGCCGCATGAATGGCGGCGTGCGCGGCGACGGTGGCAAGCTGGTCAACGTCGGCGCCAACGCCGACCCGAGTTGCAAGCCGATCGATCCGAAAGGCGGCGGCAATTTTATCATTTACGATCAGGTCCACACCGACAAGAGCGGTGGCCCGGCGAACAACTTCCCGGCCGGACAGGATCTCGCCAAGACCTTTACCTGCATGGCATCGGTCGGCGACACCGGCTGCGGCATGGAGCATCAACTTGAGTCGGTGATGGAGGCGTTGCAGCCGAAAATGCTGGCGCCGGGCGCGCCCAACTCCGGCTTCTTACGCGACGCGGCGGTGCTGGTGGTGGTCTTCGTCACCGACGAGGACGATTGCTCGGCGCCGCCCGACACCGACCTTTTCGCGCAGGACACCCACCCGCTCAAGAGTGGCAAGAAAGCGTTCGACGAGCTTGGCTACTTCCATTCGTTCCGCTGCACCGAATGGGGCATCAAGTGCGGCGGCCTTCGCGTGCCGCGCGGCAGCATGACCGCGATGAGCGGCTGCCAGCCATTGACTCAAGCCGAGGGTGGCAAGCTGTACGACGTGAGCCGCTACACCGACTTTTTCAACAAGCTCAAAAACGATCCAAGCAAGGTTCTACTGGCATCGATCTCAGCGCCGCCCGATACGCTTGAGACCATCTACGCCACTTGCGACAAGCAGCAGGAGGGCGCGTACCCTCAAAATCCCGCCACCTGCAACTCTCCGTTGCAGCTCAATGACAACCAGTGCATGGCAATGGGGGCCCCCAATCAGATGTGCTCGGTGGTGCTGCAGCACTCGACGGTGGGAAACTGCAAAGGCGCCGATTCGTCCCACTTCGGTGATCCGGCGATTCGCTTGAATGCAGTGATCAATGCGCAGGCGGCGGACAACATCCCGAAGAATCGCGCTTCGATTTGCGATCCCAACTACGATGCAACGCTCAACGACATCGCTGACAAGATTCGCAATCACATCGTGCCTCACTGCATCACGCTGCGCTTCGACAATCCCACCAAGCCACAGTGCAATGTGTCGGACATCATCACCTGCAGCGTCGATCACAGCATGGAGCAGCAAACCGACTACAAAGACTGCGACTCGAGAGGGAACCAAGCGCCTTGCTGGCGACAGTGTCGAACCGATTCCAGCGTCGACGGCGGCTGCGGTGCAGACCAGGTCTTGGTCAAGCTCTGCCGGTCATTTACCAGCGGCAGCGATCCTAAAAACGATCAGAGCTGCGAAATCTGCGACGACACTGCTCCAGCCGCACCATCCGGTTGCAGCCTGAAAACCCGAGTCGAGTGCGCGACCGTCGTCAACGGATCAACCTCGATGTAATGTGCAGTGCTTCGACTCCGCGCTCGGCGCTTCGCTCCAGAGTGATCGGATCGGCTAACCCGCAACTCGGTTGCGACCCGAACGTTTGGCTTTATAGAGATTGTCGTCCGCGATACGGATAAACGCATCGACGGAGAGCTCCTCGCTGGTCGTCCCCACTCCAATCGAAATCGTGATCTGCAGCTTGTCGGCTTCGAACTCGAATGGGTCTGCCGCCACCAACTTGCGCACATCCTCTGCCACTTTGATCGCCTGCTCGCGACCGGTCTCCGGCAAAATCAGCGCAAACTCTTCACCGCCGTAGCGGGCAAACACTTCATCTTTTCGCACTCGCGTCGAAATTCGTCGCGCCATTTCGCGCAGTACGTAGTCGCCAGTCAAGTGGCCACACTTGTCGTTGACCTGTTTGAAATGGTCGATGTCGAGCATCAGCAGCGACAGCGGCCGGCCGTGGCGAGCCGAACGCAACAGCTCTTTTTCGAGCGTTTCAGTCAAGTAACGTTTGTTGTGCACCGCGGTGAGTCCATCGCAAATGGTCATGCGGTAGATCTCTTCGTGGTAACTCGATTCGACGTTGCCACCGACGAGAAACTTAAAAATCGCGTTGCCGATTTTGACCAGATCTCCGTCCTGCAACCGGCAAGTTGAAATCGGCGCGTCGTTGACGTAACTGCCGTTGGTCGAACCGAGGTCTGCCACCTGCCAGCCCTCGGGAGTGAAGGTAACGCTCGCGTGACGACGAGAAACGCTGTCACGGTCAACCTGAATCCGGCAATCGGCGCCACGTCCAATCGTCACTTCGTCGCCGCACTGCATTTCGTAGCGCTTGCCGAGCTCGGCCCCGGCCGGATAGATCAGCACCAGACACGCCTTCTGTGCCATCTCCGCGGCAGGGGCCGCCGGCCGAACCTGCGTGATCTTGGTCTTCCAGTCATCCATGTGCTGAGGCATAGCGGCCCCTTTTCCATTTTTATCGCGAAGCCAGCTGATCGTCAATGCATTCCCATCTATTCCCATCCTGAAGGTTCCCGAAGGGAGTGTTGAAAACAGGGAAGGACAATGAGGTATCATTGGGAGGTGATTGATGCTTCGCCTTTGCGTGAGCTACACCTCGAGTTGGCGCTCGATGATGAGCGACGTAGCCAGTTTGTAGCGCTTGCCCGACGCATCCAGGGCCTACGCCGAAAGGTGCTGGCGCTACATCCTTTGTCGGAGAGCATCGGCGTGCTCTCGGCCGGCGTCCATCTCGGTCTGGCTCTCGGCGAAGTCTCGAGCGGCACAGTCGCCATGGTCGACGCCAACCATCGCTGGCCAGCGGTGATACCTACCGACGACGAAGAGGCGCGCAGCGACGAGGATGAGCGCGTGTTTGCCACCCGCTGGATCCGCGGTTCTCTGGCGCTGCTGCTACCCCGCGTGCCGGGAGCGGCGGGCGCGGGTGTGCCGGCGCTCGAACAACTCTTGCGCTCGGGCGGTGAGCTGTTTGCCCATGTGCTGGTCGATCTGACCGGTTTCAAACGGCTCGGCGAGCTGCCGGCTGCGCTCAAGCTCTGCGACGGCGTGATCGCCGTGGCGCGAGCGGGTGAAACCACTGAAGATGAACTCTTGCGCATGGGCCATGAACTGCCGCCGGAAAAAAATCTTGGTGTCTTGGTCACTGGTCGCGAACGATGACCCTCTTCGGTAAACTCAAAAACAAAAATTTACACACCTGGTTAAGCGGCTACGCGCGGCACTGCTTGCGCTCGCGCCCGCGCCAAACCGATTCGCGCCATCTGCTGTTTGCCTTGTGCGATCACTTTGAGCCGCTCTGGGGCAGCGCCAGCGACGAGAATGGTGACGCCCGCGTGCGGACTTGGCAAGAACGCTACCCTAAGATGGTCGCGCCCTTTCGCGATGCCGACGGCAAGCCGCCGCGTCACAGCTTTTTTTTTCCGGGGGAGCAGTATCGGCCAAGCACGCTTGATCGCCTGGCCCAGCTCACCAAGCAGGGTTTTGGCGAAGTCGAACTCCACCTTCATCACGACCAAGACAACGCCAAGAGTCTGCGCGCCAACATCGAAAACTATTTGGCGGCCTACGCCCGCCACGGCCACTTGAGCCGTGACGCTGACGGACGGCCACGCTATGGTTTCATCCACGGCAACTGGTGCCTGAGCAACGCACGCAAAGATCGCCGCCACTGCGGCGTCGACGAGGAAATACCGCTCTTGTTTGAAACTGGCTGCTATGCCGATTTTACTTTTCCGTCGGCGCCGGATGAGTGTCAGCCAAACATCGTCAATCAGATCTATTGGCCCCAAGGGGATCTCAAGCAGCGACGCGCCTATGAGCAGGGTAGGCGCGCCCGCGTCGGTGAATTCTTGCACGACCGAGTGCTGCTGATGCAGGGGCCGCTATCGCTGACACGACGGCCAGGGAAACTCTGGCCGCGCATCGAAGCTGCAGCGATCACCGCAGCCGATCCGGCAACTTCGCGGCGAGTGCAAAACTGGATCGACGCATCGATCCATGTCGACGGTCGGCCAGAGTGGATTTTTGTCAAAGTCCACACCCATGGCGCGCCGGAAGCGCAAGCGGCGTCGCTGCTTGGCGACAGCGGGCAGGCTCTGCACCGCGCGCTTAGGCAAGTGAGCGAAAGCGAACACGCCTCGCTACATTACGTCACCGCGCGCGAAATGTACAACATTGCCGTCGCTGCGATGGAGGGAAAAACTGGCAATCCCAATGATTTCCGCGACCATCTGCTCAAACCTCCGCCGTGCTTCGACGGGCGCTCAGCATGAGCGGAGTCAGGCCGCACGCCCTGAGCTCGTCGAAGGGTCAGATGGACAGCTACGGGTTGCTGCTCGAAAAAGTGCTCTACCCCGTGTGGGAGCAGAGCGTACGCAAGCGAAACACGTTCGATCGCCTCGCTTTTTTGCGATCGACGGAGCGAAAATCGCTCGACGAATTGCAGGCGCTGCAGTCTGGTGCGCTCAGGCGACTGATCGAACACGCGTATCGTGAAGTGCCGTTTTATCGCGCGCGTCTCGACGCTGCCGCAATCGTGCCGAGCGACATTCGCACCCTCTTCGATCTGCCTCGAATCCCGATTCTGACTCGCGAAGAGGCACGTGCCACACCCGAGGAGCGCCAGTCGCCTTTCGTCCATCGTGCGACAATTTCGAAAACCACCGGCGGCACCACCGGTCAACCGCTCTTGTTTGCGTACGACGAGAATTCCGAACACTGGCGTCAAGCGGTGAAGTTACGCAGCTATGGCTGGGCTGGTTACCGCCTCGGCGCGCGCACGTTTCACTATTGGGGTGCGCCGACGCGTCCGCTGCCGCCACTGACGCGCCGCTTCAAGATCGCGACCGATCGCTTCTTGAAACGTGAGCACTACATGGATTGCACCGCGCGCTCCGACCAAGACCTGCGAGCGGCGGCACGCGCCATCGAACGCGGCAAACCGCGCACGATTCTCTGTTACACCCAAGCCGGTGCCGATCTGGCGCGCTTTATCGTCGCCAACGATCTGCGCCGGTGGGATTCGATCGCGGTGTTGTGTTGCGCCGAGGCGCTCTACGCCGCCGATCGCGAGGCGCTCAGCGCAGCGTTTGGTGAAGAGGTATTCGAAACCTACGGCTGTCGCGAAGTCATGCTGGTCGGCAGTGAATGCGAAGCCCACGATGGCTTGCACACCTCGATGGAAAATTTGATCGTCGAAGTGCTGGTCAAAGACGGCGAAGGTGAACGGCCGGCCGAGCCTGGTGAGTCCGGCGATGTGGTGCTCACCGATTTGCACAACTACGGCATGCCGTTTATCCGCTACAAAAACGGCGACGTCGCAGTGATGGGAAAATCGGATCGCTGCAGCTGCGGACGCACGCTCTTGCGGCTCGCCCGTGTCGATGGGCGCAGCGCCGACACCTTGCGCGATGCCAAGGGCGGACGCGTCTCGGGCTTGGTATTTAATCTTATTTTTTCGGTGCTGGCAGAATCGGTGCGCCAGTTCCAAGCAGTGCAGCACAAGGACGGCTCGATCACACTCAAGTTGATTCCGTCCTCGACCATCACCGACGTCGTACGCAATCACATCGCCAAGAATTGCGAAAAATATTTGCCCGGAGTACCGATCCGCACTGAAATCGTCGAAGAAATTCCCACCAGCCCGAGTGGCAAGCGCCAGGTTGTGATGGTGGAATAGCAGATGCGATACCGATCAATTGACCCCGCTCATGCTGAGCGGAGCGCGAAGCGCGCAGTCGAAGCACCCTTCGACAGGCTCAGGGCGAGCGGGTTTCGCGCGCCATGCTGAGACGATCGATCCAGCTATTTGCGGTGCTCTACTTGTCCTTCTTGATCGCGCTCATCGCCGCGTTTCGTTTCATTGGTGAAGGATCTTGGATCCTGCTGCTGGCGCTCTATTTTCCACGCCTGCTTTTCGCTGTGCCGCTTCTGCTCTTGCTGCCGCTGACTTGGTGGAAATGTAGTCGGCGCTGGCTACTCGCGCCCATGGCAGCGATCTTGCTGTGCCTGTTTCCGCTCATGGGATTGACTTTTCATTTTCCCACACCTCGCCCGTCGGGAAATGGAATGCGAATTGTTAGTTACAATGTTTGGTTCGGCCATCTCGGCGGTGACGAAATTCTGCGTGCGATCGGTGAGTTTCATCCCGACGTCCTGGTAACGCAGGCGACCAATTATCGGGTGTATCAACAGTTGCGTCATGCCTATCCGACGTTTCATGATCATGTCGACGCCGAATTCGTAATTTTCAGTCGCTACCCGATTAAGGAGACAGTGTTGGCCTCGCCGGTTGGCCCCACCAAGGTCGAGCCGTTCGTTCGCTACACGCTCGAGACGCCAAGCGGCTTGGTCGATCTTCTCTCAGTGCATCCCTTTTCTCCGCGCGCCGGCATCGAAACTCTTCGCGGCCAAGGGTTTTTGTCGTCGCTCAAAGATCACATCTGGCCGAACCCAAAGAGTCGAAGCGAGGTCGAGTCCAATCGCGACATTCGCATCGCGCAAGTGCAAGCGATTGCCGATGCCACGAGAAAAGCAAAACACCCGGTGATTCTCGCTGGCGACACCAATTTGCCGACGCTGAGTTCAACGTTTGATCGGTATCTCAGCCATTTTCAAGACGGCTTCACCAGCGTCGGCAACGGCTTCGGTTACACCTTTCCGGCGCACAAGTTTCCATGGATGCGCATCGATCGAATTTTGGCCGACAATCATTTTCGATTTTCGAAATTTTCTGTCGGCAGCCGTCGCGGATCCGATCACTGCCCGGTGTTCGCAGTGGTTGAGTGGAAGCAATGACAAAACCATCGGTGGTGCTGATCGATGTCGGATTTACGCTACTCTTCGTCGACGGCGCGACCATCGCAGATCTGGCGCGCTCGGTTGGCGTCACCGTCGATGCGCAGGCCATCGACTCGAGTGATCGCGAGATCTACGATCTGCTGCATCAGCACGGCTGGGCGCAAACCACCCAACAACAAACTCCGGCGGATGCGGGAGTGATTTTCTTTGAGCGCGTTTTAGGCTTGCTGGCGCCAACCATCGATGGTACCGAGCGTCGCCGCGCCGCTAAAGCGATCTGGCAACACCACCTCAAGCGTAACGTTTGGCGTCGCCCCGGCGTGGGTGTAAGCGCTGCGCTCGATTCGATGCATCGAGCCGGGATCAAGTTGGTGGCGCTGTCCAACAGCGAGGGCACCGTCGAGGACTTGCTCAAAGACACCGGGCTCGACGGGTTTTTTGAAACCATCATCGACTCCTGGGTAGTCGGCGTCGCCAAGCCCGATCCGAAAATCTTTTGCCTCGCGCTCGAGCGCGTCGGCGGGCAAAAACACCAGGCGCTGATGGTCGGCGATTCGCTTTACCACGACATCGCCGGCGCTCAGGCGGCGGGAATCGGCGCGGTACTGATCGACCCATTCGATCGCTATCCGACCGCACCGGTGCCCCGCTTTTCTGACTTTGCAACCTTCGCCGCCGACTTTCTCGAGCGATGACCCCCCGGTGGCGCCCGGAAGTCGGCGTTGATTCGCGCTTCGCGATTCTTACCACTGCCGACAGCCGACAGCTGACAGTGGAGAAAAATCGCGTTGACCCTCCCGTAAATTCGCTCTTGAAAGGAGGACTAGAGCAGGTGATTTCATGAATGAATCCGAAACTGTAGGCTGTCGGCTGTGAGCTGTCGGCGGCGCTCGGACTTTCGAGCGCCCCTGCGATGCCCCCACAAGCGATTGCGCAAGCGGCTGCCGATCCTTTCGGCCGAGCGTTCTACCAACACCAGCGTGCGACCCATCAGCCCGCGCAAGTGATTGCGATCGGCGCAAAGCCGCACGGTCGTTTGGGGTACCGCATTCCAGGCGACTTTGTAATTTTCGTCACCGCGCAGAAGATCAAAATGCTTCGCCCCGTCTTGCGCTGCAGCGCGAACTGCTTCCGCCATGAGTTGAGTACCGAGACCATAGCGCGACAGGTTCAGATCAAATCCGCTCAAGTAGTAGTAGACCGACTCGCGACCGGCGAAACAGTAGAAAAGCGCGCGGGTTTTGCCGTCGAGCCGCAGCCGGTGCAGCCTGAGCCAGCCGCGTGCAGCAAAAGCCGGCGCTACCGCCCGGTGAAACTGGCGCACTTTAGCGTCGGAAAATGCGCCGCCCAGATGTCGACTCTGCCAGCGCGCATTGTGTAGATAAAACAGATCCTCCAGCGCGCTGTCGATCTCGCCTGGCGAAACCAGATCAAATTCGACTGCAAAATTTTTGCGCAGCAGCCGATCACCATATTTGAGATTGCTGCGCATTCGTTTGGACAGCGTCTGCGAAAACGCGGTGAAATTTCCATCGAGGACAATTGCAGGGCACTGCCGATGTTCGAACGAACGCAAACCAAGTGGCAGTGTCGCCAAGGGAGAAGTCGCGCGCACATCGGTGAGGTCGAGCAGATCCCAGTCGTCTTTCTCGACGAGAAACTGAAAAAACTGCTGACAGGCCACAGTCTCCCACTCGGGCAGCGCAATCAGCTCATGGTAGTCGGAAATCGGCGCGCCCAAGAAGCGCAAGCGTCGAATGAGGCCTGCCGTGCGCTCAAGACTGAGCGGCAACAGCGCCACCAATTCGCCCTCGCAATGCGCGGCAAGAATGTGCAACTCGCCCTGATGGGCGTGGCGCGCCCAATTGGAAATCCACTCCCAGGTTTGAAATGGTGTCGCTCGCGGACAGCACTCGACCAGCGACTGCCAATCGCTCTGAAGTGCCTCGAGATCTCGAAGGGATCGCAAAACAGAAATCTGTAGCTCACGCAGGTGGTTGCTCCTTTCAAAATGGTAATCGTTCACGCTCCGCTCGCCCTGAGCCCTGTGCTTCGACAAGCTCAGCATAATCGGGGGGACATATGGCCGCTCATCCTGAGCCTGTCGAAGGACGCTGCGCTGCGCTCAGGGTGCACGGGCTGGGGGGCGTGAATGCTTACTTAAAATGAAAAACTGAGGCGAGCCATGCCGCCCGCAAACTGTGATCCGGCTGCGAGCGGTGATAGCTCGAGCCCGGTCAATTTCACTTGGCGCAAACCATCGGCACGCGCGCTCTCTTGGCGACCGCGATCGATGAACACTGCGCCAGGAATTGTCAGCGCGGTGCCAGCGACGAGCATCGGGATTCCAACGCCAAACGATATCGCGCGAATTGGCTCCGTGAAGTCTATCTCCCAGTAATCTCTCTTTTCGCTCCTGCAGCATGTTGAGATACCAGTCGCGGTGAACGCAACGCCGATGATCAGCGACGAGATTCCTACACCCAGCAGCGGTCTTCCGACGCGGAAATCACGTTTGGCGATTTGGTCATGATCAGCTGCTTCACTCAGGGCCGCGTCCTGTGGCGAGGCCAACTGCTTAATAATGAGGCGGTCAAGCTGCTCTTGTTCCTCGGACGAGAGCGGCACCGCGTGAGCGACTGAACTCAAGAGCGTGAGCACTACTATTTGGCAACGCAGGTTTCTCATCGGTCCCTCCGTCTTGGCGCAACGCCTGCACCTGCTCGTACAGTTCAAGATAGCGACTTGCCACCTTGGCCCAGCTGTAGCGATCGATTCCGAGTGAAGTGGAGCGGCGAGGTGTAGCTGTGCGCGTGAACAACGTCAGTTCGCTGGCGTCTGAAATGCTGCGCCAGTTGGTGAATTACCGATGCACGGTAAACCACTTTCCAATAGGGCAATAGCGGCACCGACAAGCGATGGACCACCACACCGTCGACCACCGCTTCTCCTGGCGTCGCGGTCACCACCTCGACGGTGTGCCCAGCGGCCAAGAGCGCGCGGGCCAAACCGAGTAGCTGCATCTCGACCCCGCCAAGCCGTGGCACGAACCAGTCGCAAACCAGCGCGATGTGCATGGCGCTTGGTTAAGCAAGCGGCGCACCAACCGGATGCCACGCGAAACCGACGGTTTATCTCGCGTGCGGCGTCAACTTTTCACCGCTTTAGACAACATCCCAACAAGAAGTGACAAGACGCACATATTCAACAGCGAAGAACTAGCGTCGCCGGACGTGAGCGGAGTCCAGATTCAGGACGCCGCTCCTCCCCGGGCTACGCCTTCCCATCCGCTCCTGCAGCAATTGGTTGAGCATGGTCTTGATCACAGCTTGGCGGCTGATGTTCAGCCGTTTGGCTTCGACATCGAGTTCTTGCAGCATCTCGATTGAGAAGTCGACATTGACCCGCCGGACCTCTGGCCTCGACAGAGGCGGCATCATCCTTCCCTTGCCGGCGAAGAACTTGGTCACATCCTCGCCGCGCTCCGCAGCTCGAGCAATCTCTTCCGCGGAAGGTCGCCGTTTAGCTGTTTTCTTCATACTTCATCCTCTCTTCACGTGTCGATCTCCAGAGCGTCACCAGATGGTAATAATCGCCCGCCTCGTCCACCCGCTCTTCGAAAATCACCGTGTACAAGTTTGTCTGCACCCAACCGATCGCCACCCACTGTTCCGGCTCGCCTGAAAGCTGGTCGAGGTAGAAAGGGGCAAAAAACAACTCCTGCACCTCTTCGAACCCCATCCCGCGCCGAGCGCGAAGACGACGACTCTTTGATCGGTCAAACTTAAAGCGCAATATCTAACAGTATAACAGTTATACCACTTTACCACAAGCCACAACCGATCGTTAATTTAGTCAGCTAAAACAAAAGAAAGCATCTGGCCGATTTGGCCACCGTCGCGGCGAAAAGAGAAAAAGCGCTCATCGTCACAGCGGGTGCAGGGAAAGGAGGCATCGATGTCGCTGACACCGAGCGCCTCGAGCTGCAAGCGGGCGACTTTTTGCAAATCAATGTGCGGCTTGCGATCGGCTGCGCGCACCACCGCTGAGGGCGCAATGCGAACAAACTCGCTCGCCACCTCTTCGCCAACTTCAAAGCAGCAGACTCCGATCGAAGGGCCGATGGAGCCAGAAATTTTTCCCGGTGCCAGTGCTCGCACCGCGGCACCAATCACGCCGCTTACCAATCCGCGCCAGCCGGCGTGTACAGCGGCGACGTCACCGCCGGTGCTCGAGAGCAAAATCGGCAAACAGTCGGCGGTGAAAACGCCCAAGCTCACGCCCGAAACATTCGAGACCAAGGCGTCGGCATCCAGAGCGGCGATGTCATCTGGTCGTGATTCGGCGTTCACCCGCACCACCGTACCGCCGTGAACTTGGCGCGCGAAAAACAAGCGCGACGCATCAAACCCGGCCGCTTGTGCTAGGCGTCGCC
>JAHFDU010000402.1 GCA_023248835.1 Myxococcales bacterium
CCCGGAAGTCGGCGTTGATTCGCGCTTCGCGATTCTTACCACCGCCGACAGCCGACAGCTGACAGCTGACAGTGGAGAAAAATCGCAAAATCGCGTTGACCCTCCCGTAAATTCGCTCTTGGGAGCAGATGATTTCATGAATGAATCCGAAACTGTAGGCTGTCGGCTGTGAGCTGTCGGCGGTGCTCGGACTTTCGGGTGCCCCTGAATCGATCGTTATCGCACTCGACTCGCAACTCCGGCTTGTGCTAGTTTACCGTCGCAAATGGAACTGCGAACGTTCACCTACTTAGACGTACTGCAGCCGCAGTTGGCCTCGTTTTTCCAGACGGTGGCGCAGGGCTTCTTGCCGCTCGAGAGCCAAGCCGCGCTGATGATCGAAATCGCCCCCGGCATCGCCATCAACAACATTACCGACGTTGCGCTCAAACAGACAAGGGTGATTCCCGGCATGCAGATCGTCGAGCGCGCGTACGGTTTGCTCGAGCTGCACAGCTTCGATCAGGGCGAAGTACGCTCCGCCGGCGAGGCAGTGCTTTCGCGGCTTGGCGTCGCCGCCGAAGATCGACTCAAGCCCAAAGTGCTGTCGGAACAGACCATCACCGGACTTGATGGCCATCACGCGCAACTCATCAATCGCATGCGCCATGGCGACATGATTTCGCAGGGGCAAACACTCTACACCCTCGAAGTTCACCCCGCCGGATACGCCGCCATCGCGGCCAACGAAGCGGAAAAGGCGGCCGAAGTTCATCTACTCGAAGTGGTGACGTTTGGCGCCGTCGGTCGACTCTGGCTCGGCGGCTATGAGGCCGAAATCGCCGAGGCCGCGCGCGCGATTCGCGAAACTTTAACAGCGATTGCAGGCCGTTCGAACTAACCTCGGTGATACGGTTCACGGCGCAAAATGGAAAGCGCACGGTAGAGCTGCTCGACCAAGACCAACCGCGCTAAACGATGGGGTAAGGTCAGTTTTCCAAATGACCAACGCAGGTCGGCGCGTTTGACGATGGCTTCAGGCAAACCGTCGGCACCGCCGAGTAGAAAGGCGATCGACTGGGCGCTGGCATCAATGCGCGACTTGAGCGCAGTGGCGAATTCTTCCGACGTAAACTGTTTGCCGGTGCTGTCGAGCGCCCAGACCAGACTACGCGGCGGCAGTCGACGTTCGATTTCGTCGGTGGTTTTTAGCTCGATAATTTCGATCGGAACTTTTGCCCGCACGCGGCGCAGATACTCTTCGCAGCCCTCGCGTACCCAGGCATCCCGCATCTTTCCGACCGCAAGGACGACAAATTTCATGCTATGGGCGGTTACAAACTATACGCGTCGCTCACTTGAATTCGACTTTCCGACGGAATCTCGACTGGCACCCTGTGCGCGTCGTGCCACAACCCTTCGAGATCGTAGCGCACGCGCGTCGGATGATAAAACACGTGCACCACGAAACTGCCGTAGTCGATGAGCGCCCACTGGCCCTCTTTTTTTCCTTCGACCGACAGCGGTGCGCGCCCGTGCGCCTCCTTGATCTGTTTGACGACATGGTCGCAGATCGCCTGCACCTGCCTGTCGGAGCGAGCCGACACGATCAAAATAAAATCGGTGTAGGACGACTGTTTGCTGACGTCGAGGAGAACCGGTTCGAGGGCCATTTTGTCAAGCGTTGCGGTCACTGCGGTCTCGGTCATGTGTGGGATTTGCAAAGCATGTCACCTCCTCATTTTATTAAGTCCGAATTTGTCCGTCACCATGGACGACAAATTTTGTGGTGGTTAGTTCCTCCGCGCCCATCGGACCATAGGCGTGAAGACGGGTGGTAGAAACGCCGATCTCGGCGCCAAGCCCAAGTTCGCCGCCGTCGGCAAATCGAGTCGAGGCGTTGACGAGGACTGTCGAAGAGTTCACTTCATTGACAAAGCGCCGCGCCAGGTTTTCGTCGCGGGTCAAAATCGCTTCTGAATGTGACGATCCAAAACGCTCGATGTGCGCGACCGCGGCGTCGAAATTGTCGACAATACCAACCGCGCAAATCAGATCGAGAAATTCGGCGGCGAAATCCTCGTCGCTGGCTGGGTTGATGGCCGGAACGATGGCACAAGCACGCCCATCGCCGCGTAGCTCAACGCCGGCAAATTTCTTCGCCAGCTCCGGGAGAAAGGAATTCGCTATCGCTTCGTCGATGAGGATGGTCTCCACCGCATTGCAGACACCTGGGCGCTGCACCTTTGCATTATAACAGACTTCCAATGCGGCGTGCACGTCAGCAGTGCGCTCGACGAAAATATGGCAATTGCCGCGGTAGTGTTTGATGACCGGGATGCGAGACTCGGCGCCGACAAAACGAATCAGCGCCTCGCCCCCGCGCGGAATCACCAGGTCAATGTCCTCCTCACATTTGAGTAGCTCGCCGAGCGCCTGGCGATCAGTCGTAGGTAGGAGCTGCACACACTTTGTAGGCAATGCTGATTTGCCGAGCCCGTCGGTGATGGCCTGACCGAGCGCCTGATTGGTGCGAAACGCTTCCGAACCGCCGCGCAGAATCGTCGCATTGCCGGCACGCAAACATAGCGCCGCCGCGTCGGTGGTGACATGCGGCCTCGATTCATAAATGATCGCGATCACCCCGAGCGGAATGCGCTGGCGCTCGATACGCAACCGATTCGGCCGCGTCCAGCTCTTCACCACTTCGCCGATCGGATCGTTCATCGCGGCGATGCTTCTCACCGCGTCGGCGGCGGCATACAGCCGTTTTTCATCGAGTCGCAAACGATCGAGCAAGCTCTCTTTAATGGTGCTGCGCGCCGCCTCAACATCCGCACGGTTAGCGTCGAGAATTTCGGGTTGCCGACGGAGCATCGCTTCTGCAATATTCGACAGCGCGGCGCTTCGATCGGCGCCCGATCGCTTGGCAAGCGCAAGACTCGATCGGCGGGCAGTTTTGGCGATTTCTGCAATCGTGCTCAACCACTTCGAAGTACCACAAGAAGAGATGAAGTGATACCAATAGGCGATGCGATTAGGACTGATGCTGGGCTACTCGGGTGCGGAAATCTCGATCGATGTTGAGATGATAAAAGAGGCCGAAGCACTCGGCTACGACTCGG
>JAHFDU010000098.1 GCA_023248835.1 Myxococcales bacterium
TGCGCTCGAGGAGACGCCGATCGGAAGGTGAAAACAGCGTGCAGTTTCGCGATCGCTCCGATTCACTCAGCCCGCTCACAAACAACACCTGATACGAACCTCCGGCAGCTCCGGCGTAATCGCCGACCGTTACTGCATGCGAAGGAGTTACGTCGAAAATCGGCGCCGGCAACGAACCCAGGTAACGCTCGAGGACGCGACCGAGCATCGCTCGATCGACCAGCGTCGTCTGCAGACCGAGCGCGGTAGCCACCGTCGGCAGATGTTCAAGTGTGGCGATGATCGCTGGCGTCAGCGCGTCAGGCTGGCCGTGATCGCGCACGAGCAGAGCGACGTGCTCTGCCGGCGTCATTTTTCTTGTAGCGTCCCCGATCGCCAACGCCTGTTTTATCTGCGCCGCCAAGGCGTCGATCGGGCACACCGCCGGCACTCGCGCTGCCGCCAATGCCAGCAAAATGCGCTTGCGATCCATGGAGCTCGGCGCGGCGACGTAAATTTTTTCGGGCGCGATTCCATCGCTCAATCTCTCTCGCAGAGCGTGCGCCAGTCGGCGCGCTTCGAGTGCCGGCGTCGCGACGCGAAAAAGCGGCAATCGCTCAGGCAGTGCCAGCGGCTTGGGCTCGACCTGCAACCGATCTTGCGATCGAACATAGCGTGCTTCCAGGCTGGCAAGACCGAGATCGAGGGCCCGGGCAAACGCCGCCGCACTATGTACTGGCAGTTCCACCGTAACCTCGACCTCGCGATCGCACAACGCGTCGATGATGTCGAGCTCGTCGGCACCAAACTCAGCCACTGCATGCAACCGTACGCGATCAACCCCCGACAGCGAGGAGACGTCGTCGTGCCGAATGGCTGCCATCGCAGCTTGCCAACTTCTGCTCTCGTCAGTGCCTGCGGTTTCAGGGCAAAGCCAAAGCTCTTCGTGCAACTTGCCTACTTGACCAAGCGCGAACGAAAGATTTTCGCTGGCGCGAACGAACTGGTCGGGAGAAATGCGGTGGCGGCGCAGCTGCCGCAACAGCGCCACCCATTCATCGGGCGCAGCGCGGGTCATCAGAAAAAAACCAAGAGGCGGCGACGCGATCCGATTTGACGCCGCGGCGGTCAGCACATCGCCGAGCGCGAGTTGATGCTCACCAGCATGGGGATATAGATGCAGAGTCGACATCGCGTATAAAACTAGCACGCGCCGAAAACATTTTGGTCGGTGGGTTAAGGTTGGCGAGCTAGAAACGCAACTAGGTTTTCGCGGGCGCCGCGAACTGCGCCGGCGAGCGCGCTGGCATTCATCGCTTGTTCATGTTCGGGGCGAAAGCCCGATTTGGGAATTTGCACGGTGGCGCCGCCTGAGGTGGTCATCACCAGCGCTCGCGATGGCAAGCGCCCGACGATCAGGCTGATCTCGCAACTGACTTCGACATTGTCGCCAACCTGCGTCCGCGACAGATGGGTAATCGCACTGTCGATGAGAAAACCTTTGTTTTGCAACTTCTGTAGCGCAATGCCGGGAGTGTGTTCAAGCTCCTGGGTAATCAGCACGCGCAGTCGCTCCGCCAATTCCGGCCTAATTTCAGCGCTGTTTCCCACCCCGCCGACTGAGATTGAATACTCTTTCGGCTTGGCGCCAAACGGGCGCGTCTTGCGATGATGCCCGGGTGGCCGCACCGTGGTGCGAACCGGATCGCCAAAGCAGATTGAACTGTTCACCAAAAGCAACAGGCTAGCCATCGTCAACAGCGTCGCCGGCGTCAATCGGCCTCCCAAAGGGAAAAATCTGCCCTTTTTATTAAAGACCCGCCTTCGTCGTCACGTCAAGAACTCTTGTTCGATTTTTTCAAGCGCCGGGCAAAATGGCGACCAAGGTATCGTGTTATAGTTTTGGCCCATGCCGATGCTTCCCGTCGCAAAGAAGAAAGGTCCCTCTGCGAACGTGCTGCTCGCTACCGGACTAGGCGCCTGCGTCGGCTTGATTGCAGGAGCGCTTTTCTTCCTGCACGGCGCCAACCAGCGGCGCCAAGTGAACGAAGCCTTACCGCCCTCGAGCGCCGCACCCGCAAAAGATCCCATGGCGATCGCGCCATCGCCGTCGTCGGCACAGATGCGCTACAAGCCGGCCTATTATCAGGCGGTGGTCGAAGAGGACGCCAAGCGCTTCGGCATCGCCAAGCCGAGCGACGAAGAGCTGCGGCAGTCATTTCGTTACAGTGAGGAAATTCCGGTACGCGCGCCGCATCGGATGAAGGCGGAGAAAGACACCTACGAAACCCCACATCTTCGGCTCAGCACCCACATGGTCAAAGAGTGGGCGCTGAGCTCGAGCGGGCAGGGGTTTCGCTTTGAGCACACCGTTTTAGACATCACCAACTACAGCGATCATCCCGTCGCCTACCGGGTGGAGACTTCGGTCGACCATCCGGAAAAATGTCATTCCAAGGGCGCGATCGGTCAGAACGCGATTGCGCTGCTTCCCGGTGAGACGATTTCCCGCACCGAGTGTCTGTGGCATACCGGTGCAGAGGTGACGCTGCAGCGAGTCGAGGTGCTCGAAGTGCCGCGGCTCGGCTACTATTACGCCAGTCGCTTGACGCCGAGTCAGGTACTCGGCGACACCCGCACTTCGGCCGGGCATCAACCGCCAGCGAAGGCGGGCAAGCCGTGCACGTTTGTACCGTGGCGAGAAATTGAGCAGGGCGTGCTCGCCGGCAAACTCGAGTGGGCCGACGTGATGGATTTTTATTCGCGCCACAATTGCGACGAGTACAGTTTTTGGATCGGTTACAAACGGTCGATTGAGCCTCGCGACGTACCCGCGTCGCCGATGGAAGCGACCGCGACGCGATAGACGCGGCCGCGAGCACCGTCGACAAACAATTCGTCACCATCGTAAATTTCGGCTCGGCCTATACCAAGCACCGCCGGAATTCTATATTCACGCGCCAAGGTAGCGCCGTGCGAGGTGACCCCGCCGACTTCGGTAACCAGCGCGCGGGCACTGGCCAAAAGCGGCGCCAGCGACGGCAGCAACGCCGGCACCACCAGAATTGCTCCTGGCGGCAGCGACGAAGGCGGCAGTTTGTCGACGACAAATGCACGCCCGCTCACCGCACCAAACGTGGCGTGTCCGCAAAAGACACCGGCCTCGCGGCGCCGCTCTGAAACCGGAGTACCCGATTCAAACCTGAGCGGTGGTCGCGAACCAAACGCCGCCTCACCCGCTCGACGGTGACGGTCGGCTTCCGCTTGCAAATCTGTGGCGCCGTCGGAGAGTTGTGCGATCGGCAGATCGAAAACCTGCTCCATCGTCATCAATCGTCGCTCTCCAACCAGTGCTCGTCCGATCTGCAGCAGGGCGCGGCGCACCGTGCGCTGCGCCTCAAAAAACAGGTGATCGTCAGCTTCGGCGATCGGCAAAGTCGCGCGCGCGATTTCAAGCAACTGTTTGAGTCGTGAGCGATCGCTTGGGTTGAGACGATCATACATGTACTGCGCCGCCGTCTCGGCTCGTCGCTTTGCAGCTGCACACTTCTGCAGCGGTGATTCTGCCGACGCTGCCCAAGCAGCCGCCTGCGCACGCACGCGTTCGGGTGTTTCGTCATCGCATGGCGTCGCGACGTCCCAACTCGGCGCATAGGCTCCGAACTGCCCGAGATAGCGCTGCTCGAGCAGCTCGCGTTGCGGCGACTCAGCGCGACCGATTTCGAATAGACACTGATCGCGCTCGAGGGTGACGGTGTGAAGCCCCGCCAGCAGATCGCCCTGCTGCACCAGTCCCTCGCCCACGTGCGTCTGCAAGAACCGGTCAAGTTCCTCGCGCAGCCACGCCAGCGCAGGAGTGACAGTTCCGACAAGCTGTCTGTACACCTCGCAGTAGGCTCGGAGCGCGCTCGGTAGATCGACGACACGTGACAGTGCTTCGCGGCACGCCGGCGCAATCAGGTTTTCAAACTCCGATTGCAGCGTGCTTCGACTTCGCTCAGCATGAAGGGAATGGTCGGGGTCAAAGTAGAGGTAGCCCCCAAAAACCGTTTGGCGCGGACCGACTCCAGTTGAATCCACCAGCTCAACCAAACTCTGTTGTGCCTGTGACAATGGCGCCGGGTTGTGTGCCAAATCAAGCTGCCAGTTGCCCTCGAGAATCTGGGTCTGGACTGATCTTGTGACGATCGCTGGGCGCGCCTGCAACAACACAATTTCAGCGTTTGTGATCGCAAATTCGATCTGCACTGGACCCAGTTTTTTTTCCACCGCCGCAAAAATCGCCACTCGACGATCGTCACTTGTTCTCGAGAGCTGCTGGCTGGAAGTTTGGCCCCACTCTGGTTCAGTCGGCGCACGCTCTTCGACGACAAAATGGTCGCCGGCGGAGACCGCCACTCCAAGTCTCTCAGCCTCGACAAAACGATGCACCAGCACCGCCATGGTGACCGAATGAGGAGTGATTTTTCGCCACCCCAAATAGGCACGCGCGCCCTCGGCATAGAGTGAAGCGCGCACCTCAGCGATCGCCGCTGCGACCTGGCTGGGCGTGACTCGAATACGACTTACGAACACTCCCGCCGCCGCACCGTTTTCATCTTCGATCGACGCTGACGAACGAACCGAAAAATATTCGCCGCCCAGTTGTGAAAGCTCTTTTTGCAGCGTTGCGGACTCGACCGATTCACCGGGCAGAACAACGAATCCGTCGGGGACAAGAAATCCCAAGCGAAAAAGTTGTGCCAGCGTACGCGCCTTGCTTCCCGCTGCCGCAAACTTGTCGCAATCAATCAGTCGACGCATCTCGACTCCAGAATTCCGCGAATATTTTCTGTGCAGTGTCGAAGCGTTCGACGAGAAAAAACGCGGTCAGTGCAGGCCGCACGCCAAGTGCGAGTACGCTATACAAGGGCAAACCGCGTCCAATACGCGGCAGTTCAAGCCCAGGAAGCGCGACCGATTCCAACGCCACTGCTACAGCGGCAAGCAGTAGTGTGACGATCAATCTCGTCCGGCGCGAAAGGTTCACGCCCTCACATAGCCCACCTGTTTGGATCAATCAAATGGTTCTGGCGAGTGGACCATCGCCCGATCGTTGGCTACAATTGAAGATGGTGCGTCTTCTGATCTTCAGCATGTTTCTGATGGCGATCCCTGCGTTTGGCGACGAGTCAAAACTAGACAGCGACGTGCAAGACAAACTTCCCACCTCAGGCAAAGTCAAAGAGTGCTGCGGCTATCCGATCGGCGAGCCAGACGCGTTTCGTCTCTCGTTTTATTGGCTGGCATACGAGTCGGACTACGCCAATGAAAAATACGATGTCGCGATCTACACCAGACACGGCTACTACATCGGCAGTTTTCCTTCCGCGTTCGTGTTCGAACTCAAGCTCGAGGGCACTGGAATCTTGCGCGACGGCCGGGTGCTGAACTACGACGGCGAATGCACCTACGGCATGGGCACTTGCTTCCGCACCTTGGCGCTCGACGAGCACCCCATGGGCGCCGGCGTGCAAGGGCGGCGTCTGGAACCGTTTCGCTCGATCGCAGTCGACCCGCGTTACATTCCGATCGGCGCGCCGGTTTTTGTGCCGGAATTGGTTGGCTTGCTCTTGCCCGACGGCAGTGAGCACGACGGCTGTTTGCGCGCCGATGATCAGGGCGGTGCGATCAAGCAACACAAGCTCGATTTCTTCGTCGAGAGTTATGCCAATTTCAAATTCTTGGCCGACAACTTGTGGTGGCACCTCAAAGCGACACCGCATCTCGACGAACCGCGCTGCGAATACTTGCGCCTGTACACCGCCGAGGAGCGCAAGAACGAACACACCGACTACGTCGCGCTGCACCGCAAACCACCGCGCCGGGTCGATGCCAAGGTGCTGCGCAAGATTGCGCACAACCGCGCCGTGGCTCAGGCCTGGACCCGACGCCACAGTGGAAAACCCAACGGCGGCAAAGCGGGCAAAAGCAAGGGCGGCAATGTGCGCGGCAAGGCCCATCGGTAACCTCAGGGCTGATCGAGAGTCGAGTTGATTCGCGCTTACCACCGCCGACAGCCGACAGCTGACAGTAGAGAAGAATCGAAAATTTCGCATCGATCACCTGTGATCGCTTTCGAAAGGCGAACAACAACCCGTGATTCTATGAATCAATCCGAAACTGTGAGCTGTGAGCTGTCGGCTCGGGCGCCACTGCGGTGATCCTTAACTAACTAGGTGTGATAGATCGATGGGATGTCGACATTTCTCGAAGAGCGCCATCTCACCTTTCGCGCCGTCGCTCAGCGGGTCGCCAAAACGCTCGCTGACATTGACGATCACCAAGCACGAGTCGCAGTAAAGAAAATGGGCGAGGCTGGGCTGCTCGCCGCCTGCGTGCCAGCAGCCTATGGCGGGCTTCGCGACACCGTCGAGCTACGCGATCTGGTGGTAGCGCGAGCGGCGCTCGGCTATGAATCGCCGCTCGGCGACGCCCTGTTTGCCATCCAAGGTCTGGGCAGCTATCCGGTGACCATCGCTGGCAGTGAAGCGCAGCGGCGCGATTTGCTACCGAGAATCATCGCTGGCAACCTCATTTGCGCCTTCGCCATGACCGAGCCAGAGGCGGGAAGCGACGCTGGCGCGATCGCCACCCGCGCGAGGCAAGAGGGCGACGCCTATGTTCTTGACGGCGAAAAGTGTTTCATTTCGAATGCGGGAATCGCTGATGCATACGTGGTGTTTGCGCGCTCAAGCGACGACAAACATCGCGGGCTCGATGCGTTTTGGGTCGAAGCCAAGAGCGCCGGTCTTAAGGCCACACCCACTACACTTATCACTCCACATCCGATCGGCACCGTCCGTTTTGACAATTGCCGGGTGCCGGCATCGCAGCGTCTCGGCAAACCGGGCGATGGTTTTTCGATCGCGATGGCGACGCTCGATCTTTTTCGCACCTGCGTCGGTGCCGCCGCCGTCGGCATGGCGGCACGCGCCCGCGACGAAGCCATCGCTCATGTCAAATCGCGCCGCCAATTTGGCCGTCCGCTGGCTGATTTTCAGGCCACCCAGATGACGCTCGCCGACATCGCCACCGACGTGGCAACTTCGACGCTGCTGGTGCTTTCGGCGGCGCATCGCGTCGATACCAGCGGCCCGAGTGCCATCGATTCTTCGATGGCCAAACTTTGGGCCACCGAATCGGCGTTTCGTGTCGTCGATCGCGCGCTGCAGCTCCACGGCGCCCGCGCGCTGGTCTCCGGCCACATTCTCGAGCGACTCTACCGCGACATCCGGGCGCTGCGCATTTATGAGGGCACCAGCGAAATTCAGAAACTGATCATCGCCAAAGCGCTGCTGCGCTGAAAATCGATTTTGAAAGGCGGACCAATCCGACTGATTCATGAATCAATCCGAAACTCGAGACTCTAGACTCTAGACTCTAGACGGCGCCCGGAAGTCCGGGCGCCCCTGACGGGATTCGACGTGAACCTCAAGCGGTTGACAGCGCAACGAGAACGCACAATATTCGGCCCGTTTTGAGGGCTGCTCTTCATTTTTCGGTTTTTGCGGTGTCCGCCTGTTCGCTTTCGCTGCAGCCGGTGCCCAACGTGGTACAGGCGCGCTTTGATCCCTCGGCCCACGTGCTGCCGATGCCCACCGATGTCGTGCGCGATGCCAAGCTGTCGCGACTCAATTTGCCGCTCGACGACGATCTTTCGGCGGGCGAACGCGAGTTGCGCGTTTGGCTCAATCAGCTCGATGGCTGGCCAACCACTTTGTCAGCGACGGTGAGTTTTTCCGGTCGCGTCGATGGCAGCAGCATCGATGAGAACAGCGTTCAAGTTTGGCGCTGGGGGCAGAGTCCGATCCCCGTCGCTGCACTCAAGCGCGAGCTTGACAGCATTGGCACCGGACTGACGATTGCTCCTCCCGAACTCGGCTGGGAACGAGGGCAGACTTATGTGATTGTTGTCCGAGGCGGCACCGCTGGCGTCCGCGGCGCGGCGCGAGAGCCGGTGATTGCAGATGCAGCGTTTTATTTTCTGCGATCAAAACAACATCTCGATGATCCGGCTCACCAGCGCGCCTTCCCCGGCGACACCTTGGCGGAACGTCTCGACAACGGCAAGAAACTGGAAGAGATCCGCCTCGGCCTCGCACCTTATTTCGACAAGTTCGAAAAGGGCAATATTCCGCGAGAAGAGATCGCGATTCTTTGGTCGTTCACAGCCACCTCGCGCACCGAGATCGCGATGGACAAAGTGTCGCAGCGTATGCCGCTGCCGTTTGACTTGCTGCTCGACCGAACCACGCACCACATCGACATTCCGGCGCATGACGGCGACTCTCCAGTCGAGAGCGAGGGCAAAAAACGGCTCGCCGACTTTGACGGGTGGGCGCTGTCGGGCAATCCAATGTTTGAGACTTCCGCACCAATCGAGACGCCTGCGAGCGATGCGGTGGAGCTCTACGAGGTTGGTGGCGCTGACGTGCCGCCGCGTCGCATTTCGACCGCGCTCAAATTGTATTCCGATCGAATGCACGTTGAAGTGACGCCGGCCGAACTTTTGAAAGAAGCGACGACGTACGGTTTGGTGATCCGCGACAGTTTGCGCGCGGAAAATGGACTGCCGGTGGTGCCGATGACCATCGGCCAGTTGATGCGTTCGAGCGCGCCGATCGAAATCGATGGCAAGAGCCAGATCGGCGGTGTTTCCGACGAGGACGCGGCGCGGGTCGAATGGACGCGGCAGCGCATCAGCAAACTGCTCGACATGATCGGGCGCGATCATGTGGTGAGCGCGTGGCCGTTCACTACTCAGACGGTGGTGCCGCTTGCCAAACAGGCGATCGCAGCCGCTGCGGAAGCAGCGCCAGCCGCGAAACCGGAAAACATCGTCAAACTTACGCCAATCCAAGCGCTGACCGATTTTCCGCTGGCGATCTCATCGCTGCTGTTCGTCAATCAGGTCTATCACGGTACGCTCAAGCTGCCGACTTGGCTCGACGACGACACCCGCGCCTGGCGCAGGGACAGCAAGCCGACAGTGCGCACCGTTGCCTTCACGCTGACGCTGCCGCGCGGTGCTCGCGAGAACGTTCCGGTGGTGATTTTCGGCCACGCGATCGCGACCGAGCGGCGGTTCGTGTTGTCACTGGGGGATGCACTCGCCCAGAGAGGATTCGCGGCGATCTCGATCGATTTCCCTTACCACGGTGCCGATACCCGCTGCATCGACGGCGGGCTCATCGCGGTTCCCGATCCGCAGACCGGAAAATTGCAGACGCTGCCGCCCTGCCAAAATGGTTACACCTGCAAAGCGCATGGTCGCTGCGTCGATGCGTTTGACACCGGCAATCATTTGAGCCGGTGGCCGGTGCTCAATTTTCCCGTCGCATCGGGAGCGGCGTTCATCGAAATCGACCATATCGGTAACACCCGCGATCATTTTTTGCAGGCGGTGCTCGATCTCTCAGAGCTGCACCGCTCGCTCCGTGAAGCGGACTGGAGTGCCACTGGCGTCCATTTTGACAGTCACGCCGTGCACTATGCTGGCCAGTCGCTCGGCGGCATCATTGGCGGCAGCTTTGCATCGCTCGACGCCAATCTCAATCGCGTCGTGCTCAATGTTCCAGGTTGCGATCTGGTCGACATGTTTTCGAACTCGAGTTATTTCGGCAGTCACATCCAGGCTTTTTTTACCCGCGAGAAAATCGATTCTAGGAGCTGGCAGGCGGCGCGCTTTCTCAATTTGGCCCGTCTGATGATCGACAACATCGATCCGCAGAGCATGGCGTATCTGATGAAGGGCCGTCCGGCGATGATCCAGATGGCGACCCTCGATCTGATCATTCCCAACCCGTACACTGAGCTGTTGTCGCGCCTTTCTGGAATGCCCAAGCGTGATTATGTCGCCGAGCATGCTTTCGTGGTCATTCCGATTGAGCCGGCGTTTGCTCGCGGGCAGGCGGACTTGGCCGATTTCCTTGTCGGAAAGCTGGTGCCATGAGAGCGGCTGTTTTGGCGATTGCGTTGCTGTCACCGGAGAGCCTGTGGGCCGCCGGCTTTGAGCTCAGCGACCAGAGCGTGCTTGCCGCTGGTGCTGGGGGCACTGGCGTTGCACGGCAGGGCGACTCGGGTGCGGCTTGGTACAATCCCGCGGCGCTTGCCGATGGACGTGGTCTGCGCGCTGGCGTCGCACTGTTTTTGGCGGTGCCGCGACTGAGCGCCTCTCCGGCGACAGCGGGATTTACGCCGTCCGGACAGTCGACTTCGAACGAACTCGGTGTCGCGACTCCGTTTTCGGCGCACCTTGGTTGGTCGCGCGATCGCTATGCGCTCGGTCTCTACGCTGGCACTTCGCACGGTTCGAGTGTGGTCTGGCCGGTCGGTTGGTGGGGACGTTTCGACGCGCAATCCTCAAGCGTGAGAGTGATTCGCGCTGCACCTTCGTTTGCGGTTCGGTTAGGTCCGGTGCGCTTAGGCGTCGGCGTTCACATCGACTACGCGGTGCTAGAGCTTGAGCGCACTCTCGATTTTGTCGACGCCGAAGGTTCATCCCATCTTCGATTGAGCGGCATGAGCGCCGGCGGCGACGCTTCGATCTATTGGCAAGCGATGGCCGATCTAGCGTTCGGTCTCACTTATAAAAGCCGGACGGTGATGAATCTGTCGGGCGAAGCCACGTTCAAAGTACCCGATTCATTTTCCAGTCGCGCTCCCGATCAGACGATCACGTCAAACTTGATCTTGCCCGACCGATTGGCGCTCGGGACGGCCTGGTCGCGCGGCCTCCTGACCCTATTTGCCGACGCGACGCTGACATTGTGGTCGGTACGCGATGTTGTACGCATCGATTTTTCGAGTCCAGCCAACAAACCTCTGATCGAGCCGCAACGCTGGAGCGAGAGTTTTTCGCTGCGCGTCGGTCTCGAGGAATCGGTTCATCCGCGCGTCACTCTTCGGGGTGGCATTTACTATGATCAACAAGCCGCACCTGCCGAGACGCTGGCACCGTCGAGTCCTGACATGGCGCGGTTCGGGCTTACTGTCGGGGGATCGCTGCAGCTTCAGCGCAGCTTGGCTGTCGATCTCTCCTATTCGCTGGCGATTCTGCTGCCACGCGACTCGAGCAGCCCAGATGCCATTCCCGCATCTTTCTCAGGTCAGATTCATATGATAGGAATTGCATTTCGAGCCGCGCAAGCATCGCCGACTTCGCCGAATGTAGTTACCCGCTGACTTCCAATTCCATTCCTACATTTCGTGAATTGGCCTATGATGGAAAAGTCATGTGCCATGCTCCGCTAGACGACTTTGCTGCACGCGTAGCTTCGGCGCGCAGCCTTCCGTCTGGTGTGGCGCGCGGCCATGCACTGGTCGAACTTGGCGAACAACGTGCCGGCTTGCGTCACCGCAGCGTCGAAGTGGCCTCTCTGCTGAAGGAGGCGCTGCAGCAGCTGCAAGGCACCGGCGCATTGGTGTCCGAAGGGCGGGCGCACCACCGTCTCGCCCAGGTGGCGCTCAGCGACAATCGCTTGACCGAGGCCG
>JAHFDU010000403.1 GCA_023248835.1 Myxococcales bacterium
TGATCACGGTGTCGTCGACGTTTAGCTCGTTCGGCACAAAGCCAGCACCGGTGAGGCCAAAGCTTAGCGCCATGGCGTAGCAGCCGGCGTGCGCGGCGGCGATGAGCTCTTCGGGATTGGTGCCAGCGCGACCATCTTCGGCGCCAAACCGGGCGTGCGTCGAATAGGGCAGATCGCGCAAGGCGCCGCTCTGCGTGGTCAAAAGACCTTTGCCTTCGAGCCCATTTCCTTTCCAGACAGCAGTACTCGAGCGCTTGAGCATCGTCTCCTCCTTGAAGTGGGAGCGCGATGGTACCGCCAATTGCGTAAAGGTGACGCAACAATTTTCGAGCGTTGCCGATAAGTGGGCATGACGCAATTCATTCGATGCAGTGATCGGCCTTGTTTTGTACCCATAATATTGGTACAATCCAAATGATTCGCCGCGTTGAGTTTGCCCTGCGCGCGAGAAAGGATTTGAAGAAGGTTCCGCACCATATAGTGAACAAGCTGGATACCTGGATTGAATCGGTCGAGCGAAGCGGCTTGGAGCAAGTGCGCAAATTGCCTGGATATCACGACGAGCCGCTCGCCGGTCGCAGAGAGGGACAGCGTTCGGTGCGATTGAATGTAGCCTGGCGTGCGATTTATGAAATTCTTGCTGACGAGGAAGTGAGCCTGGTCTCGATTGTTGAGGTGACGCATCATGAATATTAAGAACTTGAGCAGTGCACGACGCTTTTTGGCCGAACTACGCGGGGGAGAACTCGGCTTTGGCGAGATGATCGAATCTTTGCGGATCGCGGATGGTTTTTCACAGACTGCGCTCGCCAAAAAGTTACGAATGTCACGGGCGCAGCTTTGCGACATTGAAAAGGGCCGCCGGGTCGTGGTTGCCAAGCGCGCCGCTCAGATGGCCAAAGTGATGGGATATTCGGTCAACCAGTTCGTCGCGGTGGCACTCGAGGATCAGCTGCGGCGGGCAGGAATTCCGCGCCGGGTTACGCTCGAAGCGGCGTAGTTTCCACTTTCGCTTCAAAGCGAAAACCTCAAACTCAATAGCGCGCCGTGGCCCTCTAATGTAGAGAGCGACAGCTGCGGTGCGGCCGATCTTCGCTCGACGCTGAGACCGGTAAAAAAGAGCGGAGCGCCGACCCCGGTAACCACGCCGCCAATCGCAAGCGGAAAGATATACAGGGGTTCGATGTGGGCAGCAGCCATCCCGACACCGACAGCCAAGTGAGCGAGCCCGACGATCAAGATGCCTTCACCGGCCTTGCGCATACGACGGCCATTGATGTGGCGGCGAGTGCGTTCGTCCATCGGCCTCGTCTCTGGCAGCGCCAGCGCGATGAACAGCGCCAGTTGGCGAGCGCGCTCGTCGCAGCGATGTGCCTCGTCGGTGAACATGCGGGTGTGGCCGCCAAAATTGACGCCATAACTTGAGCCAGAATCGAATACTTCGGCGATCGGAAGCGCTCCTCTCATCAGATCACGTGGCGCAAGCAGAGATTCAAGTTCTAGGCGAAGAGCAAGCGACGTCGGACAATTCCCGCCCGCTCGCACTCGGATGGTCTCTTCGTCGGCGCGCGCAGACGCGCTGGCAACACTTAACGAAAGTACAATCGCGAGCGATTTCAAAATCTAAATCCTACGCTTACGAGGGCGCCGTGCGAATCGAGTGGCGCCAAAGACAGTTGCAATGTCGATCGTTCCAGATGGATCCCGGCAGCAATCAGCGGCGTGCCGGCCAAGCTAAGTAGGCCACCCAAACTCATACTGGCGGCAGCCGGAGGGATCAATAGACCAACAAATTCGCTGCGGCACGATGGCGGTTGACAACCGCTCGGCTGAGCGAACACCGCGCCCAATATCGCCGCTCCGATGGTCAAGTGGACCAGGCCGACAACCAACAAGCCCACACCTGCTTTCCACATGCGCCGGCCTCTGACTCGAGAGTAAATGAGCTCGTCAGAGGGTTGAAGGTCGGGAAGCGCCAGCGCGATGAAAAGTGCAACTTGACGCGCCCGATCGCTGCAGTGGCGCGCCTCGTCAGTAAAGGTTCGGGTGCGACCGCTAAGCTTGACTAGATAATTCGAACCCTGGTCGAAAATTTCGGCCAGTGGCGCTTCGTTGGTCGAAAGATCGGGACGATGCGACAGCAGCGATCCGAGTATTGGCCCAACCATCTGAGCACTCGGGCATTCACTGTTCGCTCTCAGTTCAATCGGCCGCGGTTCATCTGCGTCTGCAGGCGCAGCGACCAGAATGAGCGCAACCATGGCGATAAGCGATCTCAAATGCGCCCTGCCAGCGAAAACGAAAATAGTTTGTCCATACTTAAGCCATGTAAGCGGGAGGCAAAGACCTTTCATTTGGGCCGCACTATTTTTCAGCGGCCCAGCTCCTCCACCCGGCGGCGCAGCGTGCCCGACGGAAAACGCCTGACATATTCAATGGCTAGCTCTTTGGCTCGAGCCTGATCGTGACCCGCCGATGCCGCTTCGACGCCGATCAGCAGCGCCTCTTCGGTAAGCGATCCGCTCGGATAGCGAACAAGGTACTGATTGATTAAAGCGCTGGCAGCTTCGGGCTGGTTCTGGTGATGTAGCAGGCGATAGGCCGTGCTCACAAGTTGGGATTCCGATTCCGGAATCGCCGGCGGTGACGGCGGTGGTGGATCGGGCTCTTTTTCGGCAACCGGTTCGACCGCAGCAGGCGAAGCCGCAACCGGTGGCGGCAAAAGCGTCGCAATCTTGGGCCGCAACGATCTCACTGGCGGCGGCGCGGTTTGCAAAGGTGGCATGGCCGGCGGCAGCACCGGCGCCGGAACCTCGAGCTTGACCGTCTCCATCGACGGCGTTGGGGTCGCGACTCGACCGCTTCGCGACGAGGAAATCGGCGTACGCCGGAACAGCGGCGCCATGCGACTAGCGATGGTGCGGCCAAACATCGCGCTGGCGACACCGCCGGTCAGCACAAGTACCAACGCCACGATCGCGGGCCGCCAAAACTTAACTTCTAAAGTCCGTCCCCTCCTTGTAAGCGCGCTGCGCACGCGCAAACGCATCGCTTCATCGGGCCGCTGTTTCGGGCGCGAAGCCACCAGACGAGCCG
>JAHFDU010000404.1 GCA_023248835.1 Myxococcales bacterium
GGCCGGATTTCAAACGGCGTCGCCAGATTGATGTCGTGGCCGAGCGCGCGATGCATCACGCCCATGCTGTCGGTGGCGTAGCCCAAGAAGAAATGGTAGCCGGCGGGAAGCACGTAGAGATAGGCGAAGCTGACGCCGCCTAGAAACAGCACCACCGACGAGAAAACGAAGGCGACGCCCCATTTTCTTTCACGCGGCAAAAGGCCAGGCGAGATAAACTTCCAGACTTCGCGAAAAATCACCGGCGAGGCCAACAGAATGCCGGCCAGGATCGAGAGCTTAAACAGCACGGTGAACGGTTCATGCAGCGAGGTGAATACCATCGTCGGCTTGCCGAGTTTGGGATCGGCCCAAGCGTTGAGAAACGGACGCGCCAATAGAGCAAACAGCGGCTCCTGAAAATAGCCACCGACCAGGGCGCCGAAAAGAATCGCAATCACGCAGTTGCGCAGCCGAACGCGTAGTTCGCCAAGATGCTGCAAAAACGGCATTCGCTTGTCGTCAACCGCCACGGCAGATCACGCGGGCGATTTGGGTTCGGCCGCCGGCGCCGGTGCGGGCGACACCGATTTGGCGGCTTCCGGCGGCGCCACTTTCTGATACGGCGCCGGCTCGTCACGCAGCGCCGCTTTGAGCTCCTGCATCGGCCGGCGGATTTCGTCGTCGATGTGCAATTGGTCGGAAAGATCATTGGTGGCGCGACGAAATTGGCGAATCGCTTTGCCTAAGGTGGTGGCGACATCGGGCAAACGCGACGGGCCTAAGAAAATCAGCGCGATCACCAAAATGATCATGATCTCGCCCATGCCTAAATTAAACATGGCCGAAGTCTAGCCTGCTTTGACCCGCTTGGGCAGGCTTGCCACAAAATTGGTCAGGGGGGCGCCCGGAAGTCGGCGTTGATTCGCACTTCGCGATTCTTACCACCGCCGACAACCGACAGCTGACAGTGGAGAAAAATCGTAAATCGCGTTGACCCTCCCGTAAATTAGCTCTTGAAGGGAGGGCTAGGGTAGGTGATTTCATGAATGAACCCGAAACTGTAGGCTGTAGGCTGTGAGCTGTCGGCGGCGCCCGGACTTTCGGGCGCCCCTGCAAAATTGGTAATTTCAATTGACACTCGGACCCTTAGGGCTAGAATCCGCCCCTCGACAAACCGGAGCCCAGGAGTGACGATGTACGCGGTGATTACGACAGGCGGCAAACAGTACAAAGTTGAAAACGGCGAAACGCTGCGCGTGGAAAAGCTCGAATCTGAAACCGGGTCGAGCGTCACCTTCGACCACGTGCTACTGGTTGCCGATGGCGAAACGGTGAAAATCGGCGCCCCGATCGTCGCTGGCGCCAAAGTGTCGGCCGAAGTGGTCGAGCACGGCGATGGCGAAAAATTGCGCATTTACAAATATCGTCGACGCAAAGGTTATCGTCGCAAAACCGGCCATCGCCAGCAATTTACTGCCCTCAAGATCACCAGCATCGAGGCATAAGAAATGGCACACAAAAAAGGACAGGGCGCATCGAGAAACGGGCGTGATTCGCTGCCCAAAATGCGTGGCGTCAAACGCTTCGACGGCCAGCTGGTGCGCACCGGCAATATTTTGGTTCGCCAAGTCGGCACCGTTATTCATCCCGGCGAGAACGTCGGACTGGGACGCGATTTCACCCTGTTCGCGCTTGCCGACGGCGTCGTCGAATACTCGTCGTACAAGACGCGCGGCACGGTTCGTCGCCGCGTCGCGGTCAAGCCTGCCGCTACGGCGGCGTAGTTCCCCACTGCGCGATCGCGCGCGCCTGTAGCAGATCAGGGGTGCCCGGAAGTCGTTCGCGGTAAGCGATTCTTACCACCGTCGACAGCCGACAGCTGACAGTGGAGAAAAATCGCGTTGACCCTCCCGTAAATTCGCTCTTGAAAGGAGAACTAGAGTAGGTGATTTCATGAATGAATCCGAAACTGTAGGCTGTCGGCTGTGAGCTGTCGGCGGCGCTCGGACTTTCGGGCGCCCCTGCGTAGCAGATGCACTTCATTGACGAATGCAAAATTTCTGTGGTCGCTGGCGATGGCGGCGATGGCAGTGCGGCGTTTCGTCGTGAGGCGTTTGTGCCGCGCGGCGGGCCGGCCGGCGGCGATGGCGGCGATGGCGGGTCGGTGATTCTCGTCGCTGATGCGCAACTTTCGACGCTTGAAGATCAGCAGTATCGCAAACATTACGTCGCTGAGCGCGGCGAGCCGGGATCGGGCGCCGACAAATATGGCAAGGCTGGCAGAGAGACACTGGTGCTGGTGCCGGCCGGAACGCGAATTTTTGACCACGAGACCGGCGCGCTGCTCGGCGATCTTGCGGTCGCGGGCGAACGCTTCATCGCCGCCCAGGGCGGCACTGGTGGGCGCGGCAACATTCACTTTGCCACCTCCACGTATCAGTCGCCCGACAAAGCGGAAACCGGCACGCCGGGCGAGAGGCGCATGTTGCGGCTCGAGCTGGTGTTGCTCGCCGATGTCGGGCTGGTCGGCTATCCCAACGTTGGCAAATCGACACTGCTGGCAGCGTCGTCGCGGGCACGTCCCAAGATCGGTAACTATCCGTTTACCACGCTGACTCCACAACTCGGCCTGGTCGGACTACCCGGTGGTCGCAGTTTTGTGATGGCCGACGTGCCTGGTCTCATCGAGGGCGCCAGCGAAGGGGCAGGGCTTGGCCACCGATTTTTGCGCCATCTTGATCGCACGCGCGTGCTGATTCATTTGCTCGAGATTTCCGGCGAGCCGGGCCGCGATCCATGGCGCGACTATCAGACAATACGAAATGAACTGACACGTTTCAGCCCTCAACTGGCGGCGCGACCGGAACTGGTGGTGCTCGGCAAGGGCGATGTCACTGAAGTGGCTGAGCAGCACCGCCACTTTAGCCAGCAATTTTCCGAGCACCAGATCGAGCTCCATCTAATTTCTGGAGTCAGCGGCGTTGGCCTGCGCGAGCTCTACGAAAAGGTTTGGGCGGAGATCGCCGCGCATGATAAATTGACGCGGTGAAAATCCGTTTTTGGGGCGTGCGCGGCTCCCATCCGGTGCCGGGCGAGAGTACCACGCG
>JAHFDU010000405.1 GCA_023248835.1 Myxococcales bacterium
CCGGGCGCTGACGGCAGGCCGTTTGTACTCAGTTTTGCGGCGCTGCACGATCTCTTTCCGGCAGCGTTTGCCATCGCCATGCTGGGTGCGATCGAGTCTCTGCTCGCGGCGGTGGTCGCCGACGGCATGAGCGGCACCAAAAGCGATCCCAATTCAGAACTGCTCGCGCTCGGACTTGGCAATCTTCTTTGTCCGCTGTTCGGCGGCATCGCAGCGACGGGTGCGCTGGCCCGCACCGCGACCAATATTCGCGCCGGTGCGCGCTCGCCGTTTGCAGCGGCGATTCACGCGCTGTTCGTGCTCGCCTGCACGGTGGCGCTGGCGCCGCTGGTGGCCTATCTGCCGATGGCGGCACTCGCCGCTTTGCTTCTGTTGGTGGCCAAGAATATGGCCGAGGTGCACGCGTTCGCTCACATTGTACGCGTCGCCCCGCGTGCCGATGCAGTGCTGCTGGTGGTCTGTTTTTCGCTCACCGTGCTGTTCGACATGGTGGTCGCGGTTTCTGTCGGCGTGGTGCTTGCTGCGCTCTTGTTCATGGCACGCATGGTGGAGTCCACCGATGTCAAGCTCGACACCGGCACCATCGCCAAACTCGATCTGCCGCCGAACGTAAAGCTTTACGAAATCGCTGGTCCGCTGTTTTTCGGCGCAGCGCAAAAAGCGATGAGTGTGCTTGAACGTTTTTCTGAGCGCGGCGTGGTGATCCTCTTGCTCGGTCAAGTGCCCACCATCGATGCCACCGGACTGGTGGCGCTCGAAACGCTATTGCAAAAATTGAAGCGTTCCGGTCACAAAGTAATTTTGGCAGGATTACGGTCGCAGCCGGCCGAAGTACTCGAGCGCGCCGGAATCGTGCGCGAGCCAGGCAAACTGGCGATCGCGCCCGACCTCGATTCTGCGCTCAGTATGGCGATCGTTCATTCGGCGCGAAAGCCGGCTCAGAAATGGAACGATTCGAGTGCGACTCCGTCGGTGGTTAAGTGAGCGCGGTAGAGAGTGCCGTCGGCAGCGACGCAGAACTGACGCAAAGATTCCTCCGTTGACAGGGGGACGTTCCTTTCGGCCGCGCGCTCGGAGCTTTATCGCTCCGGCGCGGCCTCAACCCCTCGTCGGGCAAAGCCCGCCGAGCCTCCCCCCCGCCGCGCGCTTCCCGCGCGAGTTTCTGATCGAGTCCAGTAAACGGTTATCAGAAATGGAATGATTCGAGTGCGACACCGTCGGCGGTTAAGTGAGCGCGGTAGAGGGTGCCGTCGGCAGCGACGCAGAACTGACGCAAAGATTCCTCCAGCACCGGATCTGAGGGCAGTTCGACGGAACGGCCGATCACGCCGTTTGGCAAGATCTTGGTGAGGACGATTTTCGGCTCGACCACTTTGAACGGGGGCTGCTTCTCTTGGCGACCGACTTCGACGCCGATGTAAATGTTGCCGAGGAGGTCCGAGTCTACCAATACCAGGCGCAATAGGTATCCGGAAAATCGCAATGGGTTACTGAAGACCACTTCGCCTTTTTCGGTGAAGACTTGCACTGCGACCACGGCTTTGCTGCGGTCGACGATCTCAGCACGCAGGCGCTTTCCCGATCGCATAGGGCGGCCGGGCAGCGCCTCCTTGTCGGCGACGATCATGCCATCGGCGTCGGTGAGTGCGACCACTTCGCGTGGATTGTCCTCAAGAAAGAAACCGTTGCCGTCGCTGAAAATTCCGGTTGGCACGTCATCGATGCGCAATCGATTGCGTGGTTTGTCGTCGCGGCCGAGGATCTCCACCACGCGAGCTTGGCGATCAAGTAGACCGATAAGACCAAGCGAATTGGCGACCAGATCTTGCGGCGTCGCCAGATCAAGTTTGATGGTAGAGACAAAACGTCCGGCCGCATCGAGTCGCTGCACCCGGTGGTTGACTTGATCGAGTACCACCAAGTTTCCGGCGGATTCGACGGCGATTGCCATCGGACCTTCGCCCGGTTTCTTCGTCACATCATGGCCGAACTGGGTCGATTCGGAGCCCCAACCAAATTGCCGAATCAGATAGAACGGATTGTCGGGCGGATAGGGTGAGCCCGCGCGATCGTCGTCCCCTCCCACGCCTGCCGCCCCGCCCTTGCCAGAACCACCTTTGCCGCCCCGCCCTTGAGCCCCTTTGTCGCTCTCTTTGCCCGGCTTGGCGCTGGCTCCGCCGCCACCGACGCCATCGGCGGCGCGACTGACCGTTGGCAACTTGCGCGCGCCCTGTTGTGCGCGCTGATACCAAATCAGCGCCACCATCGCCACCACCGGTACGACGATGATCAACCAGTCGGCGCGGCGCATTTACGGAGACGCGAAAGCGACCGGATTGTATGGGCTGACGTACACTTTCCCGGTGTGGCTACCGGTAAAGTAAATGTTGAAGTCGGTGGGCGATCTGTCGAGGGTAACCGTGCCGTTAAAATAAATTGGATCTCTGGACGCCGAAAAAGTGAAACCGTTGAGCGCGCTGCGCGGAGTGGAGTAGAAGTCGACCTTCTTATAGTCGGAGCTTACGGTGATTGATTCCATATCGGAGTCGGCTGTGATGTTGGCGAAGGCTCCATCGGTGAGCACAGTGCCACTAAAGAGCTCAGCATACCCATAGGTGTCGGTCCAATTGATTCGCCAACCTTGAGAACCGTTGGCGACGACGACGAAACCCAAATCGCCCATCACGACATCGATCGAAGCGTTGGCGGCAACGTGGTAGCCGAGTTGGTTCTTGGCGCCGAGCGAAACCGCAGGCTCACTGGAAGTTGGTACATGTCCGAACTTGTCGTGGCCGAAATCCCAGCCGCCACAGCCGATCCCTGCCGCGAGAATCAAGAATAGAGCGCGATGCATAGGTCCTCCTTGCCAAAAAGCTAAAACTACCCGGTTCCGAAGATTGCGCAAGTCCGCGTTCGCCAGTAAAACTGCCGACATGGGAGTAGCGCTGCTTGACCTGCCGTTCGACCAGCAAATTGCTCGGGCGTATGAACATTTGGAAAGCCTGCGTCTCATCAACGGCGGCTATATCGCCTCGCCCTATTCCGGCGGCTCGGGGTACGACCGCTATGACGTCTACTGGATGCGCGAC
>JAHFDU010000099.1:0-8835 GCA_023248835.1 Myxococcales bacterium
CGACGTAGATGCCGCTCTGCGGCAAGATCAGCGATCCGACATTGCCGAAATGAACGTAGCCCGCTGTGCGCTGACCGAATACTCGGGTTTTCGGAAAGTAGCGCAGAACTTCGAGTGTACTCTCGCAGCTCGAGGCGCAGTCGGCATCAACGAGAACGGCGACTGGGCCTGCAAATGCGTTCGGCCCAACGTGAAGCGCGAATGGAGAAATTTCCGTGACCTTGTCTTCAGGCGTGCGCGATGCCAGCACGCGGTCCCGCCAGGTCTGCGTCTCGGCGTAGCGCGATTTGAGATGGGCGGCGAGCGATCCATCATCGCTGCGCCCGATCCGATCGAACGTATTTAAGAGCAGGGTCAATGTTTCGGGCGTCTGCCGCGTGTGCACGCGCTGGTAGGTGGGTGGAACGTCTGGTTGATCGAGGAGCGCTTGGGCGAGTTCGTAACCGCACGAATCGTCGCCGCCGCCGTTGCCGCGCAAGTCAATGACGACGCCATCGGTCTTGCGCAGCTCGACCACAGCGTTGTCAAAACCCGTCCATACTGGGTCGTCGCGACTGGGAAAACTTGTGATCGAAAGGACGCCAAAGCTCGCCTTCCCGACGGAAACCGTTCCGGCAAGCCACGGTTTGGACTTCTCGTCGGCGCCGTAATTGCGCCCAACGGTGGCTTTGCGCAGAGCCTGTTTGTTCAAGGTGCCGCAGTGAAGATTCCGGTGTTCTAATGACAACCAACGTGTCGCTTTCGAGTGTGCATCGGGCAGCTGCCACAGCGCGTCTTCGATCTCATCGCAAAGATGCGCGACGGTGTTCGATTTGCCGCGCAGGTGGCGAAGCCGCTTTTGCATCGCCTGCCAATTTTGCGCCGGTACAAAATGGCGACCGCCATAGCCGCGCTCGAGCGCGTATTGCAGTAGATCGAGATCACTTTCGATCTGCGTCGTCGCCAGAATTTTTTCGCCGGGCTGCGGCTTAGGCGCGGTTTGCTGTTGCAGATCGCGGTAGGTGAAACGCGAGTGAGCGCAATTTACGAGCAACAAAAAACTGATCGACCAGACTGCTTTCATGCGCTGCCTTGTAGCATAGCCGGGGTATAAAACGCCGATGATTCCCTGGGAAATTCTCGGTCGCGCGGTCAGATCCGAGGGCGACGAATTGACACTGCATCATCGCGGCGGCGAATTTGTCATTCGTGTCGGCGGTCGAGAGTTGATTTCGAGTCGCGTCCACTATTCCGAAGAGGAGATGGCGCGGCTGGCGGTCAAGCGATTGGGCGCGCGACAAAATATTCGGCTGCTCATCGGCGGTCTCGGCATGGGTTTTACCCTGCGCGCCGCGCTCGATGCTTTGCCGCCACAATCAAGTGTGACCGTGGCTGAGATTGAGCCGGAAGTAGTCGCGTGGAACCAGGGACCGCTGGCAGATTTGGCCGGTCGACCCCTCGAAGATCGGCGAGCGCACATTGTCGTCAAAGATGTTTCGCAAGTGATCAGCGACGAGAAAATCGGTTTTGACGCCATTCTGCTCGATGTCGACAATGGCCCAGAAGGGCTGGCACTAAAGTCCAACTCTGCGCTCTATTCTGACTCCGGCCTTTTGCGGGCGCGATCGGCGCTGCGCCCGGGCGGCCTGTTTGCGGTGTGGTCGGCGTCGCCCGACGCAACCTTCTTGAAGCGGCTTCAGCGCGCCGGGTTTTCGAGCGAGGCGATGCGAATTCGGCAGCGCTCAAGCCGCACCAAGGGCACACACCACACCATTTTTTTTGGCGTTTTGCGGTAGACTCCTCGGCCGTGCCTGGCATCGGCCTTAGCGGATAGCCGGTTCAACCCACATTTTCCCATCGCGTTCGAGTAGACTGCGTCGGGCGCATGACGGCAAGTCCGATATCGGTTAACTTATGTGACTTCTCTTTGTTGATCACAAGGGCGACAAATGGACTTCGAAGATTTCTGTCGACGACGCCAAAGTCAAATCACTCGTCGGTGCATTTGAAAATCTAAGCGGCGCAAGTTTTCTCGACAAGCCGCTCGCTGGCCCAATCGCTGGAACCGCGACGCTGCGCTTAAAGGACGGAAAAAAATCCTGCTCCGAATCGGCGCCGCTTTAGGGGACGACTATCCGGTCCAAAAAATCGGCTCGCCCGACGTCATCATGACAAAAAAATACCAAGTCGACCGCTTCTTGAAAAAGCCCGCCGACCTGGCTCCAGCCGCAAAGACTGCAAAAAAATAGCCAAGTTTCTATCCCCAGCCGAGTCGCTTCGACAGAATTTCTTTCATGATCTCAGAAGTACCGCCACCGATAGTAATGAGGCGGGCGTCGCGCCAAGCGCGCGAAATGTGGAATTCGTCGGAGTAGCCAAAACCGCCGTGGGCTTGCAGGCAGCGATCGGTGACGCGATTGAGCAGCTCACCGGCAAACAGTTTGGCCATGGTGATCTCTTTGGCGGCGTCCTGTTTTTGGTTGTAGAGATCGCAGGCGCGATAGGTGAGCCAGCGCGCCGCTTCGATTTCGGTGGCGAGCTCGGCAAATTGATGGCGCCACACCTGAAATTTCAAGATCGGCCGCCCAAACGCGGTGCGCTCTTGGGTGTAACGGATGGTTTCGTCGAGCGCCCGCTGCGCGCCAGACACTGCTCCGACGGCGGCAATCAATCGCTCGCCCTGGAAGTTCATCATGATGTAGTAAAAACCTTGGTTCTCTTCACCGAGCAAATAGCGCGCCGGAATGCGGCAATCTTCAAACGAAAGTTCAGCGGTGTCGGATGAGTGGTTGCCGAGTTTCTTGATCTTGCGCGCCACCTTGAAGCCCTTGACGTCGGTAGGAAACAGCACCAGCGAAATGCCGCCGTAGCCCTCGGCGCCAGTGCGTACCGCCAGCGTAATGAAATCGGCGCGGGTGCCGTTGGTGATCCAACATTTGGCGCCGTTTATCACATATTCATTTCCAACTTTTCGTGCGGTGGTGCGAATCGATGCCACGTCCGATCCACAGCCCGGTTCCGACACACCGAGCGCAGCGATCTTGTCGCCGCGAATCGCCGGCACCAGGAACTCCTCCTTCTGTTCGCGGGTGCCGAGGTCGTTGATGACCGGTGTCGCCATGTCGCTCTGCACCATCAATCCCATGTTGACACCGGCACAGCCCGAGCGCGGCAGCTCTTCGCCCCAGACGACGGAATACCAATAGTCGCCACCGCCGCCGCCAAGCTCTTCGGGATAGCGCGCGCCCAAAAATCCAAGCTCGCCGCAGCGCTTAAAAATTTCGCGCGGGAACAGCTCTGCCTGCTCCCATTCGTTGGTATAGGGCGCGATTTCCTTGGCGACAAACTCGCGCACCGACTTGCGAAAGATCTCGTGCTCTTCGGCAAAAAAAGTTTTCAGCATGGCGAAGTTTCAACACAGCTGAACGGATTCGTCAATCCTAGCACTGGCGTACGCATCAAAACCGCTCGCCCTGAGCGAAGCGTAGCGAAGTCGAAGGGCCGAACCTGTGTCCTTGCGGATAGCCGATTCAACCCACATTTTCCCATCGCGTTCGAGTAGACTGCGTCGGGCGCATGACGGCAAGTCCGATATCGGTTAACTTATGTGACTTCTCTTTGTTGGGAAAAAAACCGAAATTTCTCTCGAATTCGAACACCGCACTGAGCCGGCCACAAGACAGGTAGCTTTCAAATTCGCGTTCGCGAATGACCCGTGATCGCCACCGTGCGGTCGCCGCAGCATCGCCGCCAACTCGCCGCATCGCTGGCCGCAGTGCAAGTATTACCAGCCGTACCGCTCCCGGATTGTTTCGCTCAGTTTGCAGGCGACTGGCAGGCCGACAAGCCCTGGCAGCCGCGCTGGCACATCGCCGCCTTGACGACATGGCGGCTGCGTATCCAGCGCAGTGTCCGTAGCAAGTCAAGATGTCCGCTTTAGCAGCAATGGCAGCAATGCTTGAGGTTAGAAAATAGGAACTTGCACTCTTTGCTAGCCGCGCGCATAAAAGTCGACGTACAAAAAGGAGAGAATCCATGGAAACCAATCGAACCACGATCACGCGCGCGACCCCCGCACCCAAGAAAACCGCGCGCAAGACAGCAAAAAAACCATACACACCAGAGGACGTCGCGGCGCTGGCCTATCAGCGCTTTCTCGATCGCGGCGGGCTGCACGGCTTTGATGTGGCGGATTGGTTGGCAGCGGAGCAAGGGCTCAGCAGTGTGAAGCCTCGTTCAACTTAGAACGAGGACGAAGATGTCATAGATCGCATGAGAATAGACGGCGACCGCCAGGCCGCGCCAATAAAAAATCGACGCAAAAAAGAGGCCGCACAAAAACCGATAGGTGAATACACCGACATGCCAGGGCTCGCCACCGATGACGTGGTGCGCGGCCGAAAATAAGAGCGACGAAAACACGAATGCAACGATTACGCCGACGAAAGGGCGCAACTTGAGTAGCTTGGCGCCAAGAAAAGTCAGCGCAGAAATCATCATCAGTCGAAACAACAACTCTTCGTGAACCCCCGCGCCGCAAGAAAGAATCACCCGCGCGATCACATTGACATCGCGCGGCATGCGATGCGCAGCAGCCGCTACGGCGAGCTGCGGATCAATGTGCAGCAAGCGCTGCATGACAAACAGAATGAAACTGCCCATGGTAACCGCGTAGAACAAACTCTCGAGCAGGATAGAGACAAATCGACGCGGTTCAAAGTGGCCTCGGCGTCGGAGAAGCAGCGTAAACAGAAGAAGACCGAGACCAAGCCCGAGATTGATCAGGATGTAGGTAACGCGATCGCCATGCAGCAGCGACAGCAGCTCGGCGGTGAGCAAATCGGCGCCATTGTAGACTTCCGGAATCAGCAGCACGCCGAGCTCGTAAACTAAATAGATCGGAAAAATCAGCACCAAGCTGGTAAGCAGATCGACGCGTTCAAAGCGTTTCTTTGCGGAAGCACTAATGGCTTTTGGGAACCTTGCCTAGATCGATCTGATCAAGCGCGGCGCGAATCACTTGCGATTTGTTGGCCTTGCTGTGGCCGCGTTTTTTCAACTCGGTGACCAATTTCTCGAGCCGCGCGATGTCCTCGGTATAGAGCGAAATGCAGACTATCTTGTAGTGCGTCGGCTTGTCTTTCTTGACCTCATTGCGACGCGGATCAAGCGCTGGCGGTCGATAGAAACGCTCGAGGATGGTTTCGCCGTCGAGTGGATTCATGCCGAGCACGCGCTCGTCGAGCGAATCGTCATCACCGCGAGCAACCACTTTCTTCTTGGTCAAATTCATGCGATCCTCGTGGTCATTTCCGCTGTCTGCACAGCGCTAGCCTCGGGCGGAATCGGTGGCGGCGTCGCAGGTGTCGCCCGTTCCACTTGCGCCGACGCGATGAAGCGATCAACCAATCTGCGATAGTCTTCGGCACCCGCAGACTCGGGCGCATATTCAAAAATGGTCTGGCGATGGCTCGGCGCTTCGGCCAAACGAGTTGATCGTCTGATCGGTTCATACAAGCGCTCTTTGAAATAGCCTTGCAGAGTCTCGAACGCTTCGCGTCCAAGCCGCGTTCGCCCGTCGTAAAAAGTCGGAACTACACCAGCGATGCGCACGGTGTGATTAAGATGGCGATCGATGTCTTTGATGGTTTTCATCACCTGCTTGACGCCAACCAAGGCCAAGTAGTCGCAAGAGACTGGAATCATCACTTCGTCGGCATAGCAGAGCGCGTTCTGGTTGAGCAGCGACAGCGACGGGCCACAATCGAGCACCACAAACTGGTAGCGTCCGCGCAGCTGCGCCATCCGATCGGTGAGCACGCGATCACGTGCATCGTCGAGCCGCGCCAAATAAACTTCGCCCGCCGCCAGAGTTGCATCGGAGGTGATCACATCGAGATTTCCGCGCAGCGGCACCAGCACATCGTCGGGCGTCGCGGTGTGGCCGGGCGCGGTCTCGGCGCCGGTGAGCAAATGATAGATTGTAAATTCACCGCGCACGCCGAGCGAAATACCGACGTTGCCCTGCGCATCGAGATCGAGGAGCAGCGTTTCATAGCCGCGTTCTGCCAGTCCTGCCGCCAAGTTGATCGCGGTGGTGGTTTTTCCGGTGCCGCCCTTTTGGTTGAGCACAGCGATCCGGCGCGCCCGTCGCTGCCGGCCAAAACTGGCATCGCCGAGTCCCTGCCGACGGCATTCCAGCTTGCAAAAATAGTGGCGCGCGCCTGCCACCACCGCTACTTGAAACGCAAATTGCGGAACAAAGGTATTTTGACATGCGGCACAATGCTCGTTCATCGTTTCGACTCTCTTGGTTCTTGGCTAAGTTCATTTCTATTTGAAGCCGGTCTCACGAGAGACGCAATTTTTTGCACGCAAAAAGTTATTTTTTCAGGCATACAAGGTCGCCGATGCTGCCGCTCGACGACATTTTAGTGCTCGATCTTTCGCGCGTGCTGTCGGGGCCGTACTGCTCGATGTACCTCGGCGACTTTGGCGCCCGCGTGGTCAAAGTCGAGCCGCCGAATGGCGATGACACGCGCGGCTTCGGACCGCCATTTGTCGGTGGCGAGTCGACGTACTTCATGTCGGTGAATCGCAACAAAGAGTCGATCGTGGTCGACCTCAAAACCGAGCGAGGCAAAAAGCTGGTGGGCGATCTGGCAGCACGCGCCGACGTCCTACTCGAAAATTTCCGCCCGGGCACGCTCGAAAAATTCGATCTCAACTATGAAACTTTGGCGAAAAAAAATCCTCTCCTGATTTACGCATCGATTTCTGGCTTCGGCCATCACGGGCTTGCCGAGTGGGTCCAGCGCCCGGGCTACGACGTGGTGATTCAGGGCATGGGCGGCGCTGCGTCGCTGACCGGCGAGCCGGACGGACCGCCGCTCAAATTCGGCGTTTCAGTCGCAGACTTGGTGTCCGGTCTCTATGCGCTTTCGGGCATTCTGGTCGCCCTGCATGCGCGCGCGCGCAACGGCCGCGGCCAACACGTCGACGTCTCGATGCTCGACGGTCAGATTTCGCTTTTGACCTATCACGCCGGCATGTACTTCGCCACCGGCCGCTCGCCTTCGCGTCTCGGCAATCGCCATCCTTCTATCGTACCGTACGAAACTTTTCTGGCTGCCGATGGTTACGTCAACATTGCGGTCGGCAATGATTCGCTGTGGCGCGCATTTTGTGCCGAAGTCGGCGCGCCCCTTTCCGCACTGGCAAACGATGATCATTTTGCCTCTAACCGCGGTCGAGTCGAGCACCGACTCGAATTGGCAGCCACGCTCGACCCACTTATCGCAAAGCGCTCGGTCGCCGAATGGTTGCAGATTTGCGAACGCGCCAAGGTACCCGCAGGTCCAATTTTGAACGTTGCTGAAGCGCTATCGCATCCGCAAATCGCCGCGCGCCAAATGATTGCCTCCGTCGCACATCCGACCGCGGGCGAGCTCCGTGTCACCGGTGTACCCATCCGTTTGAGCGAAACACCCGGCAAAGTGCGCACGCCGCCACCGCGGCTCGGTGAACACTCCAGGCACATTTTGCGCGAACTGGGTGTCAGCGATGCAGAGTGCGATGAGTTGTTGAAGTCGGGAGTGGTCGCCTCAGGGGCGCCCGGAAGTCGGCGTTGATTCGCGCTTCGCGATTCTTTCCACCGCCGACAGCTGACAGTGGAGAAAAATCGTAAAATCGCGTTGACCCTCCCGTAAATTCGCTCTTGAAAGGAGGGCTAGGGTAGGTGATTTCATGAATGAATCCAAAACTGTAGGCTGTCAGCTGTGAGCTGTCGGCGGCGCTCGGACTTCCCGGCGCCCCTGGTGGTCGCCTAACGGCGCTTGCTTTTTTTGGCCGACTTGGCGGCGCGAGCTGGGCGCGCTTTGACCTTCTTGGCTGCGGTCGCTGCTTTGGCTTTGGCTTTCGCTTTCGTCTTGGCGATCGGTTTGGCCACTCGCTTGAACGGACGAGCAGCGTGCGCGCGTGCTTTGACCGGCTTCTTGCTCGCCGGACGGGCGGCCGCTTTCACTTTGCCTTTGCCCTTCTTTTTTTTGTCGAGCGAGGGCGAGCCCGCCAGGTAAGGCAGCAACATCCCCTTGCGGTTGTGGATGAGCACGCGCTTGTCCTCTTTGAAGCTCACTTCGATCTTGTTGTCAGGCAACGTTTCGCTGACAAAGCCGATGCCGAACTTGGGATGGGTGAGCACCTCAAGCTCCTTAAAATGTTCGGCAACCGCATAAGTGCGCGGCGCCTTTTTCCATTTGGCGATCGCCTGATCGTAGGTCGGCTTGGCCTTGACCCGCTTCTTCGGAGCCGGGGCCATCTCCGGCGTCTCATCGCTGTCGCCATGCGGCTTCTTAAAAGCGTGCACGTCGCCACAGGGATTACATTGAACACGGCGAATCTCCTCCTCATATTTCTGGATGACAACATGAGTGGTATCCACCTTGCATTTCGGGCAGTGCGCTTCGACTTCCGCGCCTACCTCGTCTACCTCATCGTCGAAGATAAATTCCTCCATTGGGAAATCCCCTCTCTCTCGGTCGCGACTACCAGCTAGCATGTTGTCACCTGGCTAGCAAACAAAATCCTCACCGAAAAGTGGCAAACCGGGCCTTGGGGAGCGAAATTTGTCCAGAGTTCACCTATCTTAGAATAGATCCAAAAGAAACGTAATACAGATTACGAACTAAAGACGGGCCGCCGCGAAACTGATTCCCGCGCGAACTCCTTCACTGTCTCCAGGTCTCTAATCTGAGCAAGAATTTCGCCCATGAGGTCGTTTCAGTCCGAGCGCTTGCGTCGCTGACCACTCCGTCGATGCCCGAGCGCGTTGATTTCGCCACCGAGAATCACCGCCAC
>JAHFDU010000099.1:8845-11409 GCA_023248835.1 Myxococcales bacterium
ACTCCCGACAGATAGAGCCACACCAGCAACATCACCGCGGCGCCGAGCGTGCCGTAGGTGCGGGTAAACGAGCCGACGTGTGACACGTACCACCTGAACAGCCACGAAACGCCGAGCCACAGCGCCACCGCCACCGTCGAGCCGAGGGTGACCAAACGAAAACGCTGTTTTTGGTTGGGCAAAAAATAGTAGACCGCAGCCAGAAGCGCGGTGAGGGCCCACAGCACGATGGGCCAGCGAATGACGTGCCACAAGTGGTGCGAAAACTTGCCGAGGCCTAGCCATCGCCAAAGGGTTTGTCCAAGCTCAGGACCAATCAGAAAACCAGCCATCGCCACCGCCAAGAGGAGCGCCGTGGCGAGCGTAATCGCTATCGCCAGCAGTTTGATGTGTATGAACGAACGCGTCTCATCTACATCGTGAGCACGATTGAGCGCCACCAATAAACCGCGCACGCCGCTCGAGGCCGACCACAGTGCCGCAAACAGAGCCGCCCACAGCAGCAGACCGTGCTGTCGGTGGGTCACTTCCCCGAGCGTCGATTGAATGAGCCGGACTGCGTCGCTCGGCAACACCTGTCCAGCAAACAGGAACAGCTCCGACTCAAGCCCGGCGATGCGCAAATAACCCAAAATGGTGAGCACAAAAATCGCGAACGGAAACAGAGCCAGCAGCGACCAAAATGCGATTTGTGCCGCCAGATCGAACGGCTGATTGCGACGCACCGCAGAGTAAAGCTCGGCGATCGCTTTGAGGACAGACTGCATTGTTCATTTTTCACCCGATCGCGAAAATGCGCAATTTGTGATGGTCCAGAAAACGGGTGACAATGTTGTAATGGTCTCGGATTTTGTGAGCGATTTTTGCGGTCAGCATTGGCACGCGCTTGCTACCACGGAGGCCGCACACGTCTTACAAAGCGATGGCAAACACGGACTGACCGCTGCGGAGGCAGCCAAGCGGCTCGAGCGATTCGGACCGAATCAGTTGCCGACGGCGCCGCTACCGTCGCTGCTGCAAAAACTATGGGAACAGATTTCCGATTTTACTGTGGTCGCGCTGATCATTGCTGCGGCGATCGCGCTGGCGCTCGGCCTGGTGTCGCCACCGATCGGTGCCAGTTTAATCGAGCGGTTCGGTGACGGTGGCGCGATCTTGCTCATCGTCGTGCTCAACGCCGTGCTCGGCCTCATACAGAACCGCCGCGCCGAACGATCGCTTGAGGCGCTGGCCAATCTACACGCGCCGAGTGCCAAGGTGGTGCGCGAAGGCACACCGCAAGTTTTGCCCGCGGCGGCATTGGTGCCGGGCGATCTCATCGTGGTTGAGGCCGGCGATCTAGTCCCAGCGGACGCTCGGCTGCTATCAACTTTTTCTCTCGAGCTCGAAGAAGCGGCGCTCACCGGCGAGAGCGTGCCGATCGAAAAATCGAACGCCACACTCAGCGAAGAAGAAGTCCCGCTGGCAGAGCGACGCAACATGATTTTTCTTGGCACTCGGGTGTCACGCGGGCGTGGACGCGCCATGGTAACCGCGACCGCTCGCGACACCGAGCTCGGCCGCATCGCTGGCATGCTGGCCCGCGTTGAGCCGGAAGCAACTCCGCTTGAAGACGATCTCGAGCGTTTTGGCAAGCGCGTCGTGATCGGCTGCGTCGCCGTCTCAGCGCTGGTATTTGCGGCAGGATTTTTTTTCAGCCACGCGCCGGTGCGCGAACTCTTTTTGGTTGCGGTCGCGCTCGCAGTCGCCGCGATCCCCGAAGGTCTTCCCGCCGTCACCACCATCGTGCTGGCACTGGGCACCACCCGCATGGCCAAGCGGCAGGCACTGGTACGCCGACTGCCGGCGGTCGAAACCCTCGGCTGTACACAATTTATTTGCACCGACAAGACCGGAACGCTGACTCAGAATCGCATGCGCGCCCGTCGCATTGCGATCGGCCTTGACGAACACGAAATCGACGAAGTAAACAAAAACGATGTCGACGCTCGGCTCCTCATCGACGCCGCCGCCTACAGCATCGGCGCGCATCTGTCGACGGCGCCCGATGGCTCGGTTTCTGCGCAGGGCGATCCCACCGACGGCGCGCTGCTGCTACTCAGTCACAAACTCGGCGGCACCGCCTCGAGTCACATTCTCGGCGAATGGCCGTTTGCTTCCGAGCGACGCATGGCATCGGTGCTGATCAGGCACGAACCAACCGTTCGCTCCTACGTTCGCGGCGCTCCAGAAACCCTGCTCGAGCGCTCGACCCACTACCAACACCAAGCGCGTCGCGTCGCTCTCGACGAAAAATCGCGGCAAGCATTTGCCACATTGCTGGCGAGCTGGGCAGCGCAAGCGATGCGCGTGGTCGCGCTCGGCTACCGCGACGGTCACAAGATGCCCGTCGGTCCGGTCGAACCAACTGACGCTTGGGAAAGCGAGCTTACTTTCATTGGTCTCATTGGCATCGTCGATCCGCCTCGACCCGAAGTCGCGCAGGCAATTCGCCAAGCGGCTGCAGCCGGTGTGCGCACCGTGATGATCACCGGCGATCATCCTGCCACTGCGCGCGCCATAGC
>JAHFDU010000406.1 GCA_023248835.1 Myxococcales bacterium
GACGCTTGGCGACAAGACCGGTGAGATCGTCGGTGCCAATCAGCAAATCGAGTTGAGCGTGGTAGTCGAGCTCGAGCAGATCGGAGTAAGTAAACTTGAGGATGCAGGTACCAAGATAAATGCGATCATCGTCGGCGAGTAGCTTGCGATCGACGCGCTTGCGATTGACGAACGTGCCGTTGGTCGATTCGAGATCTTCGATGTAGTAGCGCTCTTTGTCGTCGATCGCAATGCGGCAATGCCGTCGAGAAATTCCTTCATCTTGCAACACCACGTCAGCCCGCGGATCGCGACCAATCACCACCGCGTTCTCAATGATGGTGTACGCGCCAATATCGGCTTCGCTCGCCTGCAACACCACCAGCGAAGCCTGTTTGTGCTCGGCGCGCGCCACCGATTCGCGCACCGCTGCGGTGTCGATCTTCTCTGTCGCACTTGCGGTGGTCCGGGGGCGCCGAGTCACGATGCGGATTCTAACACGGTCAAAGCAGTGGAAGCATGACCGAGAAGGTTGTTCCAACTCCGACTTCGCTCTCTATTTCAACGCGGCCGTGGTGATGTTCGATGATGCGATGCACGGTGGCGAGGCCAAGCCCGGTGCCACTCTGCTTGGTCGAAAAAAATGGCTCGAAAATTCGAGTGCGATTTTCGGCGGCGATGCCCGGACCGCGATCACGCACCTCGAGTCGCGCCCAAGTCTTGCCGCCAGCTTCCTCTTGGCGCGTGATCGCCACAACGATAGAGGTGTGCGGTGGCGAAGCTTCCGCTGCATTGAGCACCAAATTCCATACCACCTGACGCAGCTGCGCCGGGTCGACGTCGATCATCACCGACTCGCCCGCCTGCAGCTCGATATGAGCGCCAGAAAACCGCTTGTCGTGCGAAAATACCTGCACCATTTCGGCAATCGCTTGACCGAGATCGAGTTGCACACGTTGCGGCGAACTGGGGCGCGCAAAATTGAGTAAATCGCTGATGAGGGCGTTGAGCCGCTCGACTTCGCGCATGACGATCGCCATCAACTCGTGCGCCTCTTTGGCGCCGTCGCGATTGACGGTTTGGGCCAGAAGTTCAACTGAGCCAGAGATCGCCGCCAGCGGATTGCGAATCTCGTGCGCGATCGCCGCCGCCAGTCGTCCGACGCCAGCCAAGTGCTCGGTGCGGACCACCACTGCTTCCATGCGCCGCAACTCGGTGAGATCCTGGAAATTCACGATGCGACCAATGGCTACGCCGCTTGAGTCGACCAGCGGCGACAGCGAAACTCCGAGCGTGCGTTCATTGCCATCGGGCATGGTCTGGCGAATCTCGCCACGCCTGAGCGATCCATCGTCGGTGAGCGCCTGATTAAGTGGTACCAGCGCGGGTAATACATCGCCGACGTGACGACCCACCGCCAGCGACGGCGAAATGCCGGTGATTTCACCCGCGGCCGCGTTAAATGTCATCACGCGGCCATCGCGCGCCACCGTGACCAGCCCGGAGGTCAGGCACTGAATGACGTCTTTGTGCACCGCCTCTAGTTCCCGCAACCGCAAGCCTTGCGAGGCAATACGCTCACCCGCGCGCCGAAGTTCTACCGCGAGGCGCGCGGCAAGGAGTCCGGTTGCGGCAAGCGCCACCGTATTGACCGCGAGCAAGCGAATCACTTGGCGCGTCGGCAACGAACTTGCAGCGAGAAATGCGATCAGTACGTAACCGAAGATCGAGACGCCAGCGGTCAGTAGCGCACCGCGACCAAACAGTAGAGAGGCGGCAACAATGATGAGCAGGTACACAAAAACAAAACTGCTCTCGACGCCGCCGGTCAGATAAATCAACACCGACGTAAGAATCAGATCGGTGCCTACCTGAAATCCGGCGATGCGCAATGGCTCGCGAGTGCGCTTGAGCACCAGAGCGTAAGCGATGGTAAGGCCATAGGTCGCGACGATGAGGCCAAGCAGCCGCCACATGTAGGCCGAAACCGGATCTTCCGCGGGCGTACCCACTTCGCTGGCCAGCGCAGCGATGAGCAGAAAGCTCACCAGACCGACCCGAAAAAGCATCAAATAGGTGATGCGTCGCCGGGTCAGATCAATCGCTGGATCATCCAAATTGAAACTTATCCGCCCGATTTAATGTTGCCGGCCATTTCGAAGATCGGCATGTACATGGCGATAATGAGGCCACCGACGATGCCACCCAGGAACACCATCATCAGCGGCTCCATCAGTTTGGTCATCGCGCTGACGGCAACGTCGACCTCTTCTTCGTAAAAATCGGCAATTTTTTGCAGCATCGCGTCCATCGCACCGGTCTGTTCGCCGACACCGATCATCTGCACCACCATCGGCGGAAACACTTTGGTTTCGAGCAGCGGCTCGGCCATGTTCTTGCCTTCGGCGACTCGCGCGCGGGTGAACATGATGGCGTCATGAATCACTACGTTGCCGGCCGTCTTGGCGACAATGTGCATGGCGTCGAGGATCGGCACGCCCGAAGAGAGCAGCGTTCCCATGGTGCGGGTGAAACGAGCCACCGCGACTTTGCGTAACACCGCACCGATGAACGGAACTTTTAAGATGAATTTGTCAAACGCGGCGCGCCCTTTCTTGGTGCTGATCAAGGCAGGAATTCCCAAGACCAGCGCGATAATGACACCAAGAATGATCAGTTTGTTGTTCATGAATCCCTTGGAAAGATTGATCACAAGCTGCGTCGGCTTGGGCAGCGCGCCGCCGCCAAAATCCTTGAACATGCTTTCGAAGATCGGAATCACTTTCCACAATAGAATGATCACAACGCCGATGGCGACGCAAAGAATCGCGATCGGATAGATCATCGCGCCCTTGACTTGCCCTTTAAGCTTCATCGCTTTTTCGATGTATTCGCCAAGCCGGCTGAGGATGGTGTCGAGGATGCCACCGACTTCGCCGGCTTGAATGAGATTGACGTAGAGATCATTGAAGACCTTCGGATGTTTGCGTAAGGCCTCCGAAAAGGTTGACCCTGATTCGACCTGCAACTTCACATCGGCAAGCACGCGGGCAAAGTTCTTCGCCGGCGTCTGTGTCGCCAAGATGTCAAGGCACTGCACGATCGG
>JAHFDU010000407.1 GCA_023248835.1 Myxococcales bacterium
AGGGGGAAACAGTCGAAGTCCGCCCTTCGACAGGCTCAGGGCGAGCGGGGCGTGAACACGATAATACAATTATTAAAAACGTTTGCAGTAGATCATTTCGTCGGTGTCGGGCAAGAGCAGTGCGGGAAGTTTGCCGACCTCTTCATAACCACGGCGCGAGTAGAAGCGTCGGGCGGACTCATTCCAATGAGAAACCAACAAGAAAAGTGCGCGGCTGTGTTTGGCCACCCGACGTTCCACTTCCTCGAGGAGCTGAGCGCCGAGACCTGATCGCTCCTCGCCCGGTCGCAACGCAATCAGCCGCAGGTAACCACCGAGTCCGAACGTACCAGTAAGGAGAAACCAGGCGAAGCCGGCCACCTGCCCAGATTTCTCGACGAGCAGCAGTTCCTCTTGCCGCTCCATCGCTCCCGACAGCGTACGCTCGAGGCCGTCGACGCTGACGGCGTACCGCTGCAAGAGCGGTTGAGCGATCACTGCCTCCGCCATCGCTCGCGCGTCGCTGACGGTGGCATTGCGCAGCGCTGGGCTCATGAATTTTCCACGCCACTTTGAACGCCGGCGCTCGATTGCACCGCCCACGGCATGCGTGGCGTCGAGCAGTAGTGGCCGGTGCGCGCCTGTTTGTCGACCAAAATGATGCCGCCCTCGCCGCCGGTGCGTCGCACCATTTCGTCGATCGCCATTTCTGCGGCCGCCTGGGCTGAGTCTTCGCGCAATCGGTCGACGGCAAACTTGCTCATCACCACGCGCAAAATCGATTCGCCGTGCCCGGTGGCGGCGGCAGCGCCGAGCGCGCGGTCGGCATAAAGGCCAGCGCCGACAATGGGCGAATCACCGACGCGACCGCGGCGCTTGCCGGCAATACCACCGGTAGAAGTGGCCGACGCGACCCGTCCCTGCGCGTCCAGCGCACACGCGCCTACCGTATCGGCACTTTTGTCTTTTTTTTGGCCGCGCTCGAAACGGTCGCGCGATCGTGCGGAGATCAACGCATGCGGCGGCTCGCCGAAGAAGCCCTGCTCGCGCGCAAAATCGAGCGCGCCGTCTGCGACCAGCAGCACATGCTCGCCAGTCTCCAGCAGCCGTCGCGCCACCGAGACCGGATGGCGCAGCCATGGCACCGCGCCGACCGCACCCGCCCGCAGATCGCCGTCCATAATCGCTGCATCGACTTCGACGTGTCCGAGGCGAGTCAGCACCGATCCGTAACCCGCGTTAAACTCGGGATCGTCTTCCAGCACTCGCACTGCCGCTTCGCAAGCGTCAAGAGCCGAACCGCCGCGCGCAAGAATTTCGAAACCGGCATTGGCGGAACGTTCGCAGCCGGCCATGCAAAGCTCACGACGGCTGTCATCCACCGTCGCTGCACCACCGTGTACAATAATCACTGGCGTCGCCACGGGTGCCATCGTAGTTCATCTGCTGTTTTCTGTCGTGGGCGTCGCGCCGGCTCGCCGGCTCAGCGGTTGGCAGCGCCGGCGGTCGGGGTCACGGACTTGGAGAAGTCGGCCGAGTTGTCGCCGCTGTCTCGGCCGTCAGGGAGACGGATGATCGAGTGAACAAACCGCATTTCGCCACCGCGTTCGAGTAGAATGGCTGGGCGATCATGCGTGGGGACGAAAAGATCCCAGGCTACACGTAGTTGGTCCCCGGCGAGCCGCATGCGAAGACCGGCCACGTCGGTGGATTCAAGATGTGGTTCGAAGGAGAATAGGTGATGCGAAGCGATCTCACATGGCAAGACTGTCGACCGTCACTTAGCGAAGAAGCGATCGGCTCGGTCGAGGAACGGCTGAACGTGCGCCTTCCCGCGGACTATGTCGAGTGCGTGATTCAGTGCGATGGCGGATGGCCGAACCCGCATCACTTTAGCTACCCCGATCCTTCGCTTGGCGCAGTCGAGACTTCGTTGGGAAGGTTCCTCAGCCTCGATTCGAGCAAGGCAGGGAGCCTGCTTGATGTGGTCGACTGGCTTTCGGACCAGTTGCCTTCCGGGGTGGTGCCTTTCGCCGACGAGCCCGGCGGGGACTTCATCTGCTTCGACTTCCGGACGAGCGCGACGCCGAGCGTTGTCTACTGGATGCACGAGCGCAACGGCGATGAGGCTATTGCCCAGCTCGCGCCAAACTTTTCAGCCTTTCTCGATCAACTCCGGCAGGCGGTTACTTGCGGACGTGGCCCGGCTGCGGTTGAGTGAAAGCGGTGCGCAACCGCGCTTCGTAGGCGAACATTTTTTTTTCTTGGCGCGAGGTGCGGTGGTCGAGGCCTTGCAAGTGAGCGAGCCCATGCACCGCGAGGTGAAAAAGCTCGTCGAGGAGCGGCCGCTTTTGCGTTTTGGCCTGACGCCGCGCGGTCTCGAGCGAAATCACGATATCGCCGAGCAGCGGCGTTGGTGGGCCGCCCGACTCGCGTTGCGAAAAAGACAGCACATCGGTGGAATGATCTTCGTTGGCAAATCGTCGATTGAGGGCGCGGATCTCCGCATCGTTGGTGAGCGTCAGCGAGATCTCTTGATCGGCGCAGCGCGCCGCAACCATCGCTCGCGCCAGCAGGCGACACAACTTCCGCTGTACTGCTGGCGCAATCCCGCGTTTGGCCTTGCCTCGCACCGAAAAATGAATGGCTGGTGTCACTTGTGAGGCGGGCGCGCTCGTTCGTCGTAGGCTTTGACGATTGCCTGCACCAGCGGATGGCGCACCAACTGATTGTCTTCAAAGCTCAGTCGCTCTTTGACTTCCTCTTGCCTTGCGCGCCGAGGTTGGTGGTTGATAGTGGCCTCCGTCTTCAATATCTACTAGGTTACTGCGCTTATGCAAGACCAACGTGGTGAGAATTTTCCCGAATTGGTCGCGATCATGGAGCGACTGCTGGCCGAGGACGGCTGTCCCTGGGATCGCGAGCAGACGCTCGACACGCTCAAGCCCTTCCTAATCGAAGAAGCGTACGAAGTGCTGGAAGCAATCGAAGCCAGCGACGTGCCGGAGCATCGCGACGAGCTCGGCGACTTACTATTTCAAATTGTGTTCCAAGCCGCGCTGCGTTCGCGCACCTCAAGTTTTGGCATCAACGATGTGATCACT
>JAHFDU010000100.1 GCA_023248835.1 Myxococcales bacterium
GCGCGTTGATTTAGTGAGGGATGTTAACCCATCACCTCGTTCGCGTTCGAGGCCAGCCACTTCATCTAATCTCCCACGCCCACGAAACTGACGGATCTCAGGAGTTCACGTAGGTCGCGTGCGAATGTCCTGGGCATGGGAACGCGAACGCGAAAGGAACAGTACGAGGGCGAGGATCAGCACCGGCAGGTAGGTGCCAACGACGATCAACGCGTAGGAAAAGGTGGGGAGGAGCTTCTGACACAGGATTGTCGAGTCGACAAACATATGGAGAACGACTGCCGGCCAGATCGATCCGGCGCGCAGCGTGAGCCAGCCAAAAACGAGACCGATGGGAACTGTGAGAACCACCAGCACCAGCCCGCTGACCAGCCCTTCTACAGTGATCGGAGGAATCAGAAATTGCAGCAAGTGCATTCCGCCAAATGTCAACGCCGAGATGACCACGGCGCGCGTCGGCTCAGCACCGCTTCGCGACAGCGCGCCGAGCAGATAACCACGGGCCTGCAGCTCCTCGAGCCAAGCCTGGTTCAAGGCAACCCGTAGCAGAAGCAGTGCCGCGCTCGACGACGCCAGTGGCGCAAACGAGTACCTCGCGCCATGCCACACGACCACCGCTGCGGGCATGAGGCTAACCGCAAGTACGAGCCAGAGGAGCGGTCGGGAGGGTGCGCCGAATCGGAGCGTATCTACCAGCCGCCCCGATCTTCCAGCAAGCGCCAAGGTAATCGCGGTCATCAGGATTGGGTTCGCCACCCGTCCGAGTACGAAGTCGAGCTGGGGTCCAGCTCCCAAAAAACCCGGCACCTTACTCAGAATGACCCACAGAAATGCCAACAATAAGTAAACAACAACGGGGCGCCGCATATTGTCTACTTGGTAACCGGTTCTCGGAGCGCGGTTTGAATTGCGGCTTCGATTGGTTCGAGATCGCTGATTGAAATGGCGCGCACGATGCCTTTGCGATCAATCACCGCCAGCGTCGGCAGCGCGAAAACTTGAAATGCAGCCGCGATCTTTTCGTCCCCGTCAGCGACCAACGTATATTTCAATTTGAATTCGCTCGCCGCTTCAGCCACCACTTCGGCGGTCTCGCCTGAAATCCCGACGACGCGCAGACCACGCGCCGACAATTTTTCGTGCCAGGCTTCAATGATCGGCATTTCAGCGCGACAGGGGCCACACCAAGTCGCAAAAAAATCGACCAGCACCACCTGCCCACGCAAACTCGACAATCGATCCACCTTGGCGCCGGACTTTACCGTCAAAGGAAGATCGGGAGCGGCATGACCGATTACCTGCGTTTTTTGCAACACTTCGGGATCGGGCCGCTCGGAAAATGTGACCGAAACCGTGCGCTCATGGCCGTTCTTGTCGAGCAACTTGAAAACGCCGTGATGTCCAACGCCGGCGCGATGCACTGCATCGATTACATCCTGTGGCGACTGCACTTTTTTACCATCGAGCGAGAGCACCTCTTCACTCGCTTTGAACCCGGCGCTCTCGCCGGGAGATCCAGCAACTACCTGCTTGATGCGAACGCCGCGCGCGCCCTGCTCGAGCGACAGGCCAACCCACGGCGCCGCCTGCGCCAGCGAACTTGAGAGCAGAAAAGCAAAAAACGTTTTCACGCGTAACCGTTTTCGCGAAACCAGCGCACCGATTTCTCGATCGTCACTTCGACCGGCGTCGTCGGCAAGCCAAGTTCGCGACGGGCTTTTTCATTGTCGAAAAAATGGGTCCGCGCCGCGTAACGAGCCGCGCTGTAGGTAGCGATCGGCGGCTTGTGCAAGACGTCGACATAGAGCCGCTCGACCGCCCATCCCATACTCGGCGCCAACCACGCGGGAATCTTGCGCAGCGGCACCTTCTGCTCAGCCACCTTGGCCACGGTTTTATAAAAATCGCGATAGGTAAGGTTGTGGTTGGTCAAGATGTAACGCTCACCGACGCGGCCCTGCTCTAAAGCCAGCACATGCCCTTCGGCCACGTCGTCGACATCGATCACCGAAAACCCGGCATCGATGCAACCCGGCACCTGACCGCGCAGCGCAGCGACGATAAATCCGCCGGTCGGCGTCGGCGCGCGATCACGCTCGCCAAACGGAAACGATGGATTGACCACCACCAGCGGCAAACCTTCACTGGCAAAACGTAGCGCATCGCTCTCCGAAAGCCACTTGGAGCGGACGTAGCTGTTACCGACGTGCCAATCCTCATCCGAGAATTGATCCTGCTCATTGGCCGGCGTGCCATCTGGGTGATGCCCGACTGCGGCGATCGAACTGGTGTAAACGACCTTGTCTAGGTTCGCCTTGAACGCCGCCCACAAGACGGTTTTCGAACCTTCGACGTTGACCCGATACATCTGCGCCGGATCGCGCAGCCAAATGGCGTAGATCGCCGCCAGGTGAAAAAGCGTGTCGCAGCCTTTCAGCGCCCGCGCGACGGCTTCGCGATCGTTGATATCGCCGCGCACGATTTCGACTTCCAGCCCGGCGAGATTGTCGAGCGCGGCGCCCGGTTCGACGAAGCAGCGCACTTGTCGATTGCGCGCCAGCAGCTTGCGCACTACTGCCGATCCGATAAATCCTGATGCGCCGGTGACCAGTGTTTTCATGTCGTTCTCTCTCTGATGGGACCGTTCTGTAACCAGCGTGCCCTGTCGTTCTCTCTGATGGCACCGTAGCGGGACAGACTTGCGCGGACGCAAGACTGTCCCATGCAAAATGGGATGTCAATCTAGCTCTCTGCTTGAGCTTGCGCTGATGTCGTTCAGGGAGTCGCGGAGCGCGCTGACGCGGTTGCGAGCGCCAGTTGCGTCTTGTGCTCCAGGATCGCCCCAATGAAGCTCTGCTCGAGGAAAGCGCGTGCGACGTCGACACCACCTTCGATGGGTGCACTGGTGTCGTCGAGCGCCGCGTTCGCCTTGCCTTGCTTCATTGAAAAGACCAGGCTTTGCCCCTTTCGGAGGCCGTCTTCCATGATTGGCTTCAGGGCAGGCACCGCTTCGAGGCCGTACAGGAATAACTCACGGCGAACGACATCCTTTGGCACCAAGCTCGAGAGCGCAGTCATCCGAACCTCCCAGTTCCCCCGACCAAACAACTCGCCGGCGCTCTTCGGAGTGACTTGATCGCCGCCCGCCAAGAGCTGCGCGCGCACCACATCCTTAGCAGCCTTGCCGAGGCCGATCGCTATCGTGATGTCAGCGACCGCATCGTGCTTTTTCGGCAGCTTTGAGGTCTCCAGATTGTCGTGGATTTCGATGAACGCCTCGGCGAGTTTAGCGGCGAGCCCCGGATCAAGGATAGCGTCCCGAGCGGCGGCGGGAGTCACGGCCACGGTTCTCTTCTTCCCATCGTCGAGAGTGATGGTGTATCCGCCGACGTCCACCTGTTTTAGGCTCTCCCGAGTCACGACGTGAGAGTGAGGTTTGGCGACGAACTTGTTTCCCTTCTTCTTGACGACGACGTGTACAGCCACCGGCACTATGGCCCCGGCCTCGGTTAGCGCCGTACCCATGATCAGAACATCGCCGACGATTTTCTTCGACGGGTAGCTCTGGTCGTTTCGAAAGACGATCGAGTGCGCCGCGGGATCGATCTCTACGACCGAGGAATCGTCGTCCAAGGCTACGCGATTGCAGCCCTGCTTGAACGATCCAATCTCGGCCAGCGGGCATGTTGCGGCATCGAATCGATGCACGCCGCGCCCATGGAATGATTGAGCGGTGGGTTCGGCCTGGGCGATTGCGGGGAGACCAAAGAACGACAGCGTCAAAAGAGCGATAGGTGGCGTGCGCATGGTGACCCTTCCTTATGCAGCCTGCTTGGAGAGGCCATCGGTGTCTCCGTGGTACGAGAGTGCCGTGGCATCCGCAGAACTCGACTGAGCATTTCGCGAGAAGATCCGGTGCAGAACTCCCCCGACATCAACGAGGGATATTCCGGTTATTGCCGCCATGCAGGCGAGCCGCTTGAGCCCGTGCAATTCTGGCATATCTTGGCGGTTGATCGCCACCAGACTGAACCCGAATCGAACCGCCAAGATGAGCAAAGCCACCGACTCCATTTGCCCAACCCAGCGCAGCTTTCTCGGCACATAGGCGTCGACAATATGGGGGGTCAGACCCACCGTGTCCCGCCCTCTGAGCAGACGCAGCTGTAGCAACTCGCGGGATGAGTCAGGAAAGCGGTGCGTGGTGCGCGCCTCGGGAACGAAGCGAACTCGAACGCCGTGTGCCTGCAGACGCAACCCGAGAACTTGACAATTCCCGCGGTAGATTCCTTCTGAGCGGCCGTAGCGGTGTTCTTCGAAGACGGCTCGGTCGAATGCGACATTGTTGGCGTAGAAGTTTAGCGTGCACCCCTTGCCGAGAGGGCTATCGAAGTAGAGGAAGTCGATCGTCGTCGCGGCCGTCCCCAGAAGATCTCCACGGTAGGTTGTGCGACCTGCCACGACGTCAGAACGATCCGGCCTGTCCGCCTCGAATGGCTGCAACAACAGCTCAAGCCAGTTGGGCTCTGGCCAGCAATCGCCATCTCCGAATGCTACAACGTCGGCTTGGGTGGACTCAAAGCCCCGGTTCTTTGCCGCGTAGTAGCCCTCAGGGTGTGGGATGGTCACGAAACATAACGTTCGCCCAGCTGCTAAAGAGAGTCTTCGCTGGTGGTTGTCAGTGAATCCCTGGTGAGTGATCACCAAGTCTTCGAGGGATGAGAGCGGACGGGTCTGATGGTTCAGGTGAAGTAGGAGACGCTCGAGTGTCAACGCAATCTGATCGGCGTTCGCCCCGCCGCCCGTGAGATTGTTGGTTTCGAGTACAAGCGAATAGGTTCTCTTCATGCGGCCCTCGCTTCATGCTTGCGCACGGCAGTCACAGGTCGAGCTTCACAATCGATCGAAAACGCCGAGCCAGGTATCGAGCGGGTTGGTCGTTGGCGGGTACTGGATCGCACTGTGGCTCGCGAGAAGAGCGCGGCCGCCATCGGCGATTCGGTCCGCGAGCCCTCCCTGTTCCAAGCGAACGGCATGAACGGACCACTCGTTTGCACTCAACCCGGCGAGGTTGGCGACCTGCTCTGGTTGGTCGGTGACCAGGGTAAGGAGCGGCACTCCGAGTGCACGAGCCTGTGCAAGAGCACCCAGGCCAGGCGCTGACACGAAGAGGTCCGCAGCGCCGATGGCGTTGGCGAGGCCGGTGTCGCACGCACGCCAACCGGGGCGCGCGGCATAGCCTTCGCCTACCGCGTACAATCCAAATCCGAGCTGCGACATTGCAGTTTCGAGTGCGTGGGCAATAGCTGGATCTCGAAAATGCGGGTTCAGATAGGCTACTGCCAGGCGCTGCCCCGGAGTCATTCCCAACGAGGCACGCAGCTCGGAACGGCCGCGCGATGGTAGCGCAACCACCGGGGGCACGCAGAAGGTGCGCGGCGCGATCTCACGCCCTTCGGGCGGCGCAGCGAGGCCATGTTCTATGCGACCAAAAGAGCGCTCAACACAGCTGGACATCGCGATCTGAAACGTTCGGGCGAATGCCCTCGGGAATCGCCCGCAGAAGTTCTTCTCGAGCGCAGGGCGAAGATTGTTGCCGTAGACGTGAACGACCGGAGGGAGGATGCCGGGTGGATAGAGCGGTGACAGCAGAAGCGCGGGATGGAAGGAGTCGTTCACCACCAGATCGGCCCCTTGAGCCCGTGCGGCGAGCCAGGGCAAGTCGCGTACGAAGCGCTGCGACGAGACGAAATAACGGAAGAGACGCCACTCAGTGCGTAGACGCGCCATGTTATGTCGGGCATCAAATTCGACTCGGTAGTGTTCCGAAACAACCTCGGCCTGAACACCGAATGCGCGCAGGAAGCGCTGGCCTTCGGCGGAAGTCGTAACCACGTCGATCAACCAACCGCGCGCCCTGAGTGCTTTGACGAGCAGCTGACACCGCATCAGGTGCCCCCGCGCGTCGGCGGTCGCCAGCCACAGAATGCGCCCGCTGCTCACGTGACTTCTCTCACTGCTACGCGAGGTCCAGCAAGCGACGGAGCGTAGGCCACTCCCAAGAGCATCAGCGCACCCGTGATCCCGAAGCGCCGCTCCTGTGCGTCGATGCGCCCAGCGAGCGAGGCCAGGGCCTCACGCTCGTCTTCGGCGACAAGCCTGTTGAGAGAGGTCTCGCAAGCACGAGCGTGGGCGCGCTCATCACGCAGTATCTGCTCAAGAACACGCAAGGCCGCACCCGATCCAAAAGATGCTGTTTCCGAGCGAAGTACGTCGACGTGCCGCGTGAGTACCCGTACTCCCATCAACTCCATCCGCCATGCGAGCGTCAGGCCGGTCACGCAGAGTCCCGACCGAAACGACGACGCCGAGCACTCGACGAGTTGTCGCAGTCTCCCGAGCTTCCAGCGGCTCAGTGAATCGACTCGCGGAGGCCGTGGGGCCACGCCAAGGTCCGCCAGGCGTTTTCTAAGCAACATCGCATGTCGGTTCTCATCTGAGGCATGGTGTTCCAGCTTGGCGCGAAGCCAGGGAGGGAGGACCAAGTCCTTCAGATCAGCAAACGCCCCCGAGCCAGCCGCCTCCTCGGCCCAGAGGTAGATTTCGAGGAGCAGCGCCTCACCTGACGCGTGGCGGTGGAGCCTCGCGATCGCACGCCGCTTGAGGGTATCAACGGCCTTGGCTTGAAGCCGAAGGAGCAAGGATCCGTGTACGAATTCGATCTGCTCGCCGCGCAGGTCGGCGTAGTCATCGACAACTTCAGAATTCCGTCGCGGCATGGCGACTCACCTTAACATAGTGTTGGTTCATTTCAGTCATAGGGCCTCCAGGTCCAGGGCCACCGCGAGGACTGTCCCAGGCAAATTCTGGTTCCATCTGAGCACACATGTAGGATATTTGACTTCATATACGCACCATTGTATACGTTAGGCATGCAAAATCGGAGACGAGATGAACAAACGCTTAGCGATGAGGTTTGACAAAGTGTTCCCGGTGACCCTGTCGAGCGACCATTTTGGAGAGTGCAACGTGATGGCGCGCAACGTTTCGTCGGGCGGAATTTTGCTCGAGCTCGCCGACCCGCTGCCGCTCGGCACTGCGGTGCGCATTCAGTTTGCAGCCCCGGATTCGCAGGCCACCATTGTCGCGCACGGCGAAGTCAAGAACCACTACTTCCTCAATTTCGGCGATTCAAGCGGCCCACGATCGCTGACCGGCATGGCGATCCGGTTCACCCGTTTCGACGACGAAGCCGAAGACACGCTCGATCTCGGTTTGCGGCGAATGCGAATCCTGCATTAATCATTAATCCATCGGGCTCTGCGCCACCGCCAAATTCTCATTGCCGCTGCCGTCGGGCGCAGCGCGCCGATAATAAAGCAGGCGGCGGCCTTGAAATTCGATCACTGCGGGATCAAGTTCAGACGGATGATCAAGAAACTCGAGCGTGCGATCAAATATCGGATTGTAGGGATAGAGTGAAAATGTGTTGCCGTCGGTGGACGTGGCAAGCCCGACGGAAAAATCGGGCGGCGTCGGTACCGGAGCTCCGAACTGCATCGAAGATTCACTCTCTTGTCCGTGCGCGGAAAACCACAAGCGAGTGAGGTCAGCGCCGGCGCCATCCTGAGCGTGTTCGACAAAGATTGCACCGAGCGCATCTACACTTCGCCAGTAAGTCGGATCGGTCACTGTACTCGGCGTAAGCACCGATTGGGCGCGCGACCAACCACCGCCACTGTCGACATACCGGACGACCTCTCCGCCCTGCAGGAGGTACGCAATAAGACCGTCGCCCTGTAACAACAGCGACGGCAAACTGGCGTCAGCGATCGCCAGCCTCGGGGCGTCGAACGCAATTCCGTCGGCTGAATCGGCACGATACAAATCGCCCGCGTTGGCGAAAAGAAGGGTGTAGCGATCGCCAAATGCGATGGCGGGCGCCCCACCAGAAAGCAGCGCGTGTCTCGGCTCGAGCGAGAATTTCTCGCCATCGCGCGACTGGGCGCGCCAGACTGCGCCGTCACGCTCGAGCCACAGTGTCACCTGCTCGTGCTCGACGAGCGGCGCTGGATGGGCAAGCGATGCCGGCTCGAGCAGCAACGTGCAGCTCGCGCCCACAGCGCAAACGCTGTCATCGCTGCAAACGATGGCGACACATTCGCCGCTAGCGACGCGGCACTGTTCGCCATACTGACAGTCGCTCGCGCTCTTGCAGTGGGCGCGACAGATGTTCTGCACCGGCACGCAATATTCCGTCTGCGAACAATCGGCGTCGATCTGGCAAACTCGATCACAGCGCCCGTCGTCGAAGCTGCATTTTTCGTTCTTGCGACAAGCCGCGTTGCTGGTACACGGCGCAATTCGGCACTCGCTGCACTGACAATGTTCTCGGCTTTGGCAGTCGCTGTCGCGATCACATTTTTTCACTGGATCGACGACGCACCAGCCGGTTGGCGCAATCGTTGAGCTCGACAGCGCCACCGGACCATCGCAAATCTCGAGCGGCCCCAGATCTTCAAACGGCGCCACCTGCGCGCTCCGCCGTCCGGAAAACGGCGACTCGCGTAAGAAGCCGCAGGCGCACAGCAACAACGACAACAAAGAAATCGCGCGCATCAGAAAGACACCGTTGTTGTGGCCGACGCGTTGAGCAGATAACCGTCGGAGGAGAATCCGACGCCACCGAGTTGCGGATCTTTTTCGTAGCGACGCGGAATCAGCGCATGAATCTGCAGCGCGACATCAAAGGACAGCGCCTTTTTCAAGATCGGCAGCAAGTGCGGAAGCGTCACTCCGCCGCCAACCGCAACGATGTGCCGATCATTGTCGGCATAGAGCGGCAGACCGCGAAAACTCTGCAGCGGCGAGGGTTCGAATGCGTATCCACCACGGAGCGCGAACGTCACCCGCCGCAAATCTCGTTGCCACTCGACCCCCACATGCAAAGTCCAGGTGTCGCGAAACGGAACGCTCAGCGCAACGCTTGGCAAAAGCGGCGGTGACACGCTCAAATTTACGTCGACATTCAACTGCGGAGTCGACTGGCGATAGGCGCTCCAATTAAGCCAGCTGATTTCGCCACGCAGCCACAGATTTTCGACGGGAGAGAGCCCGACGCCGAGCGCGACTCGCTGCGGCGAATAGAAATTCGATGCCTGCAACAAAATGTTGGTGGTGCCGGTCACTGCTTGCGCAATCTGAACGCTCGCCAGCACACCCAGGCGGAGACGCAAATCGAGATCACCCCGGTAAATGGCGCCTACCTCGGCATGACGCCCAATCCGCATCGCAACCCCTATCGTTGGCGCCGCGCGCAACGGCAACGAAACATCGACTTCGCCCTGCCCCACTTTTCCGCTGTCAGAAATGCCGACGTCGAAATGGATACCAGCGCCTGCCACATCGGTGAGGATGGTGACGCCGCCGCCGATTGAAAGCCAAGGCAGAATGCGCAGCGACAAAGAAGGCACGACAACAATGCGCTGCATCGAGTTGCCGAGAAGCGCAAAAGTGGTTTCCGCAGCAGGCACCAATTCGATTCGCGCGTGAACCTGATCCGGCAAGTAGAGCGCCAACCCGAACGCGACGGTGACGCGCCAGAGTCGCAGCGGTAGCGCAATGCCGAGAGAAATCCCGTGCGCGGCGGTGACGCGCGCATCCTGACCATCGATTCGCAATCCAAGATGCGCGTACGAATAGCCGAGAGAAAGTTCGACGTCGTCGCTAAATGCCACTGCTCCCGGATTGTGCCAGGCAGCGACAGCGCCGCTCGAGCCCGCGGTGAGCGCGCCAGCCTGTCCGATGGCGCGCGCGGTGAAACCGAATGTCTCGAGTGCATCCGCATGAGCAGCGCTACAAAAAACGATAAGCAAGAATAGGCGCATCATCGTCTCACCGTCACCGTGATTCCGCCGCCATAGGCCGCGCCGCTGGCGGACAAGGATCCGGCGGTGTTGACGAAAGTCTTGGGTTGCAAAGCATCAACCTGCCCATGCGCATCGATCGACATCGAAGCCGCAGCGAATCGCAGGTTCACGCCAAAACCAATCGCCAAACGATGTTTGTTGCCGTCGAGAAGTACGGTGGTCGACTGCTGCGCTGGCACCGGCGAACTCTCAAAACCGTAGCCGCCGCGCAAAAGCAGTGAACCGCGGCCGCGCTCGAACGCGCGCCACTGCATGCCGATGCGAACGCTGCCGGTGTCACGAAAATTTATTTTTGGCGGCGGCGCGTGAATCACTGAATCAACTTTGGGCAGCAAACTATCAACACCGACGTAGGGTCCCTCCCAGGCTGACCAGTGCGCCCAGGCGACATCGAGCGACCACAGGAACGCGCGCCAATTGTATGCAGCGCCGAGAACAACTTCGTCAGGCGTGAAAAGTCCCGATGCGGCGACATCGAGATTGATCGGCTGCCCGCCGATGGTGTTGTCACTGACGGTGTGAAAGGGAACTCGGAACGCCTGACGATAGGTGAGGCCGAGGGTGAGCGCGCGCGTCACCTCCAGCTTGGCTCCAACATGAACGGCCAATTGAGTCGACACCTGCTCGTCCACCCGCGCCTCAATCGCTCGGGTCGCGCCTTCACGCGAAGCCACTTGGCCCTCGAGGCCGGCGAGCAGATTAAACGCGATGCCAATCGACACGCCGCGGGGCAGGCGCACCGCGATCGCCGGCACCACCATCAGTCGTTGGGTACGATTGTCATAGAGCGGAAAAAACGGGGTACTCGATTGGTGTGCACTCAAGCGCAGCAATTTGTCGGGCAAAATACTGAGCGCAATGCCGAAATAGATCCGATCTTGCAGAACACCGCCAAACGGAATCGGAGCGCCGCCACCGACGACCAGCGCCACTGAATCGGAAAGATGAAATCGCGGCAGCGAGGTCGCTTGCAAAGTTGCGCCGCCGGCAAAGAAACCAATGGTCGCCTCTGCGCTGCGAATCGCCGTGAACCCAGCTGGATTGTAAAACGCCGCGGAGAAATCGTGCACGCGCGCCGTCGACGCACCGCACACCGCAGACTCCTCTGAACCGAAGCCAAACACGTCGGCGGTGGAGGCGTCAGCGACGGAGGCTAGGACGACTGTGCATGCAACGATCGCGAGGCGCATAAACGACAAGAGGCTAACACACAGCCAGGGGCGCCCGGAAGTCGGCGTTGATTCGCGCTTTGCGATTCTTACCACCGCCGACAGCCGACAGCTGACAGCCTCCTACGGCCCGGGGGCCGCTTCAAGAAGCCAGAAACTGTTTGGTTCACAGTCGAGAGTCAAGAGTCGAGAGTTTCGGACACGGAAGACGCCGGAAATTCAGTCGAGGGCCACGG
>JAHFDU010000101.1 GCA_023248835.1 Myxococcales bacterium
CGAAATGCTGGTCAAGCAAAAGATGCCACTGCTCGACGTCACCTCCGGCGCCTACACCGAAGAGATCGAGCAGATGGTGATCGAAGGCGTCGGCAAACACGTCTCGGAGTACGGCATCAAGATTGTGCGCCTCGGCAATTTCGTGGTGTCGATCAAGGAAGAGGACGAAGCGCAGCTCAAAGCGCTTTACAAAGACGCGGCGCAAATTCGGATGTCGGGCGGCATGCAGGGCTTTCAGCAGTTCGCCGGAGCCAAAGCGATGATGGGCGCCGGCGAAGGCATGGCCAAAGGCGGCGGCGAGGGTGGCGGTGGCATGCTCGGCGGCGCCGGTCTTGGCGTCGGCATGGGCATGGCGCAAATGTTCAATCAGCAGGCGCAACAAGCCAATCAGGCGCAGGCGCCCGCTCCGACGGGCGCGATGGCCCAGGTAGTGTGCGCCAAGTGCAATGCCAAAACCAATCCTGGAAAATTTTGCGCCGAATGTGGCGAGGCGCTGGCGGTGAAAGCCCCGTTTTGTTCAAGTTGCGGAAAGCCGATGGCTCAGGGAGCGAAATTCTGCGCCGAGTGCGGCACCAAAACCGGCTGATACTCTCTCTCCAGTGATCGTGAAATCGGGTCAGGCCCCCAAAATTACGGAACGACGAAGCCGGGGATGGGATTGCCGTAAAACGTGCCGGTCTTCCAGGCGTTGGCGTCGATTTTTCCTTCGTCGCCGCCAATAATTTTTATCGGTACCAGTATCCGTTCCTCGACGTCACCGACGTTGATCTTTTTTGCAATGCCGTTGTCGGCGAGTTTGCCGTTTTTGTCGACGCTGAATTTCAAAGTTCGCGCCAGTTTGCCATTGTGCAAGACCTTCATTTCATAGTCGCCGGGATTTTTTTTCAGAAGAAGCGGATCCTCCTCCTCTTTTTGTGAGTTGCCGACGTAAAAGCGAAAGCCAAGTTGCGTCCAGTTGAACGGCGACGCTTCAGCCGACAAAACGGTCATGTCGTCGTTGCTGCCTATTCCACTGGTCTTCGAACCGATTGGCTTGCCATTGTTAAACAGATATCCCTCCCATGTAGAGCTATCGGTCTCCGTGCCGCGAACGGTCATTCTCACAGTCAAATAGAGGGTGCCGTTGTCGTCGCCGCTGATTCGACCTCCAAGACCGAGATAGGCGATGGGCAGCTCCCAATCTCGATCGACGTAGTAGCAGAACAGCTTTGGGTCGCTGCTCTTGAATTTTTTCACATTGAATTTTCCTGAGTAAAGCGCTGCCTTGGTTCCGGATGCCTCGTTGACCATGCGGACTGTAAAGGAATAGTCGCCGGTTTGCGCCGAGGCTTTTTCGTCCTCCAGTTTGGCCCAGTCGTTGTGTTCACTGCCCCACGAAGTGCCTGCAGCGATCAGCTCGCTGACGCTACCAAACTGCAGCGTGGCCCATGTCTTCTTGCTCCCCGGCGGCATCAGATCAATGAAGAAGGCCGAGCCAGCTTCGATCGGTCCGCTTACCCTTAATCGAGCGCGAGGTGAACAACTACCATGGACGAGATCCTTGGGCCCTTCGTATTGAGGCGTGTGCTGAGTACACGCAAACAGCAGTGAGTTCTTGATCACCATCGGCTTGGCGTCGTCAGCACGCGCTTCGGGGGCAGCCACAACAAGGGCGACTAAAAGCAAGGAAATTTGGCAGCGCGACATCCTGTTCTCCTCAATGAAAGGGGGCCTCACTGCGGTGCGGCAAAGCCCGTGATGGCGTTTCCGTAATAGGCACCTGCCTTGTAAGCGTTGGTGTCGATCTTGGCCTCCTTGGTGGTGACCTTTACCGGCGCCACGATTCTGCTGTCGAGATCGCCCAGTTTGGCCTGCGGGAAGGGGTCGACAATGTTTCCTTTGCCATCGAGAGAGAATTTCATGGTGGCGAGCAGTGCACCACTGTGAGTCACGCGAAGTTCATAGTCACCCGCGGCCATGGTGGCGAGGTCAGCCTCGGTGAAGCCAAATCCGATCTGGTACCAGCAAAAGGAGGAAGTCTCTGCCGACGAAATATCCCAGCCCGGGCTCTGGCCCCGAGCGTTCGCTTTCATCAACTGCTTGCCGTTCTGGTAGAGAAATCCGTCCACATGGTGACTATCGCAGATCCGAAGCGTGACCGCGGTTTCCACATAACTAAATGCAAACAGTTCATTGCCTTCTGCGCGGTGCTTTTCCGACTTTGCTTTGCCGGCGTAACCAATCGGCATCGCCCAATCTTGGTCGACATACCATTCGTACTCCTTAGGCATGGTGGGCATGCTGGTCTTGAATTTCTTGACATTGAATTTTCCACTATACAGCGCGCCACTTTTTCCAGTCAGTTCATTGGCCATCCGGATGACGAACGAGAGATCGCCGGTCGCCGCCACAGCCATAGAGTCGTCTGCCATGGCTAAATTGTCGCGAGAGTAGCCCCACCATCCCCCCGCATTGGTACCGTCGGCATTGGTGCCTAGGTTGATAGTGACCCAAGGTTTCTTGCTTCCGGGCAGGAGGACGTCGGCATAGAACGACGTTCCGGCAGCGATCGGTCCGGCTATTCTGACCTGCATCTGAGGAGTCCATCCGCCCTGCGGCAGTTTCTTGCTCTCGTCGGCCTGAACGATGTGCTTGTGGCAGGCAAACAGCAAAGAGGTTTTGATCACAGCTGGAGTACCATCGTCGGCTTGCGCCGAGCTGGACAAACCGAACCAAGCGACACAAGCGATGCTGGCCAAGCGCAAGGACATGAACATCTCCATTTTTTGAACAGTTAGGCCCGCGCGGGCTCGAATTCGCTGCGTACGCGGGCATAAAGCTGGTCGAGTTTTTGGCGAAATTCCTGCTCGGCCAAGAGCGTCGTGCTCAGGCGCTCTGCTTCAGGCTGCGTTTTGGCGTGCTGTTTTTTTTCTTCGAGCCACACCGTCAAGCGATGGCGCTCGACCCAGTAGCGATATCCATCCATGCCTGTACTATGACTTAAGCCGTTGCCCCGAGCAACAGCGCAGTGGCCAGCTGCTGTTCAAGGGTGAGTGCATCGCGACCCAAAGCGCCAAGCAACCGCAACAGATTGGGGCGATGGTAGGCGCGCGCTGAAACGCCGTCGCTGACACCAAATTCGATGGCGCGTTTTTCGTCGACACTGACGACGGTTCGATTGGCGTAGTGGCCGTGGACAAACGCGCTTGCCCAGGCAAAGGCGTAAAGATGGCGCAAATTATCGCCGAGCCCGGTGTCGCTGCCGTCCACCCAATCGAATCGCGGACAGATGAAATGGATCACGTTGCGAAGCCGCCCTTTTGCTTGCGCCATGGTTGCCTCCATAAAATATTTTCGGCAGCGTCAGCGAAAAAGTTGCGTGAAATCGATTGGCCTCGGGCCTGATCTGTGGCACGAGGAGCGGGTGAATCTGAAGAACCTCGGCTTCGACGAGCTCGAACAGGAGCTCACAGTGGTGCAGGCCGACCGCACCGCGGTCTTGAAACTTTTTGCCGCGGTGTTTGCGCACGACGTGCAAATGGTCGATGACCTGCGTCAGGTGCGCCAAGTGCCGGCACGGGTGCGTGATCACTTGCTCGGCGTCGCCAGTCTGCCGACGCTGACGCTGATCGAGCGGCGTCGCGCCGACGACGGTTTTGAAAAATATCTATTTGAATCCCCGCTTGGCGGTCTCTTCGAAGCGGTGCGAATTCCAATCTTCGACGACAAATATGTGGTTTGCATCTCGTCGCAAGTCGGCTGCCAGATGGGCTGCGACTTTTGCATGACCGGCAAGCTTGGTTTTTCTCGCAACTTACAAACCTGGGAAATTCTCGACCAAGTGCAGCAAATTCGTCGACTCGCCGATCGCCCGGTGCGCGGCGTGGTGTTCATGGGCATGGGCGAGCCGCTACTCAACTACACCGAGTCGATGCGCGCCGCGGCGATTTTTTGTCATCCCGCCGGATTTGGCATCGCCGGCAAAGCGATCACTTTTTCCACTGTCGGAGTGGTGCCAGCGATCCGGCGCTACCTTGCCGATCGCAAACCCTATCGACTGGCGTTTTCGATTACCTCGGCGATTCCAGAAAAGCGAGCGCAGTTGTTGCCGGTCGAAAAAATTCATCCGCTGCCGTCGCTGGTGGCGGCGATCGCTGACTACGCCCGGCAGCGACGCGAACGCGCGATGCTGGCCTACGTGATGATTTCCGGTTTCAACACTGGGCGCGAAGATGCCGAAGCGCTGGCGAAAACTTTTGCCGGAATCCCGATCAAGATTGATCTCATCGACGTCACCGATCCGACCGGGCAGTATCAACCACCGAGAGCCGAAGAGCTTTCGAACTTTCGCGAATATTTGCAAGTTGTCGGTGCGCCGATCGCACGCCGCTACTCGGGGGGCAAGGAAATTCAGGCCGCCTGCGGCACCTTGGCAGCGACGCAGACGGGTGGGCGCTTGATAACGCTTACACCTGCTTCGCCGCTTTGACCGCGGTCGACAGTGCCGCTTGGGCATCGCCGACAAACGCGGTGCCCAGGGTGTCGTGGTAGGTCATCAGCGTCTGCGCCGGCCAGTCGAGAATAGCAGGCGGATATACAAGGGCAATTCTGGTCATCGTGTTTGGGCTTGCCACCGGGCGCAGGATTGGTAGCATGACTTCCGTGCGGGCGAAACACCTGGTTCCAAATTCCTTCACTTTGGCGAACATCACGTTTGGCTTTTTGGCCATCGTTTCTGCCGCCGAGGGCCATTTTGAGCGCGCCGTATTCTGCCTGTTTGGCGCTGCGGTTTGCGATCTTCTCGACGGTCGCGCTGCCCGACTTTTGCAAGCAACTTCCAAATTCGGCATGGAGCTCGACTCGCTCTCGGATCTGGTCTCGTTCGGTGTCGCGCCTGCGGTGCTGCTCTATCTGTGCAGTCTGCGCTCGCTTGGCCCCATCGGCGCGGTCATTGGTGTCGGGTACACCCTCGCCGGCGCCTTGCGACTGGCGCGTTACAACCTCGGCTCAACACCGCTTGGCGAAGTCACCTTCGAGGGGTTGCCGATTCCGGTCGCGGCCGGCTACGTGATGTCGTTTGTAATGATTCGCAACCACTCGACACCATGGCTGCTTGGCGTCGGCACCGTCGTGCTCTCGGTCGCCATGGTCAGCAAACTCAAGATTCCAAAATTTCGCAAAGGTGGGCTGCCGATCGCGCTCATGCTCATCGGCATAGCGCTGTTTACTGTCTTTCTCAAAGCGCCGAGCGCCTGGACCTGGCACTTGTGGAATGGCTGGAACGTAGTCTTGTTGTTTGCCAACTACGGCATGCTTCGGCGCCAAGGTCTGTTGGTCTCGCGCAGCGAGCGCGCCCAGCTGCGCCGCGTGGCATGAGCGGTTTCACCTTTAGCGAGCGGATGGCCGGGACTTATACGCGGCCAGGCTCGCACGAGGCCCACTCGATTGAAATCACCGGCACCGCTCGGGTGGTGAGCTTACGCCAGCACTTGCGCACCCAAAAAGCGACCTTTGCCGGCCGTATCAAGATGGAAGCGGTGGCGGCGGACGCCGCTTTTTCGGGCGAGCTTACGCTCAGCCCGCTGTTTGGCCATTTTATTCGCTACGACCTCGATTTCACTTCCGATGAGGGCGAACATTTTCTCTTTCGTGGACAAAAAAACTATAAATTACAAGATCTTAAAAGTAGCATGGCGACCCTGCCGGCGACCATCGAGAAGAGCGACGGGACGCTGTTCGCCGAGGCCGTACTGACCTTTGATTGGCGTGAACTGCCGGCTTTTCTCGGCTCTTTTCGTCCTCTGATTTAATCCGCGTTTAGGAATGTTAGCGAGCGTGCCGAAACAAAGGTGTGACTCGCTCTCAAGCCAATAATGTTCGCGTTTCGCGCCTTTGCACTGAGCTGCTCGGCGCCCTCGGTGGCAAGGCCGCGGTTTGGTTGCGCGGGCCGCTGTATCGCTGCTACATCGAGCTCGACGCGGTGCTGGATGGCCACAACAAGCCGGCCAATCTCGCTTCGCTTTGTTCGCGAGCGGAAGCGCTGCTCGCCCTCATCGAATATCAGTGAAAATAACTAAGCCAACTCCTGCCTAGGGAGTCGCTGTTGCTGCTCCGGCGAAGCTGCCCGGCAGCGCCATTGCACTGCCGCCAATCGGAAAAGTGAAAGTCCATTGTCCGTTCTTTACGGTGTCAGCGCGGTGCGCAGCCGACGGGTGGTTCTCGAGGAGCAGCGCCGATCCGTCGCCCACCGCGATCGGGTCGGCTGAGTCGAGCCGCGACAGCTGGCCCTCGATCAGGGTGCCAGCAAAACCGAGCAGGTTGACGCAAAATTTACTTAGATCCTGCTCCGCAAGCACGTTGTAGAGGTACTTGTCGTCGGCGATGCGGAAGTTGCTGATGTTGCCCCAGATCCACTGACCAACGCCGTCGCAGTCAATCAGCATGTTGAGCAGTTCGCCGAGACTGTTGACCCCGACCAAGTCGGGCAGCGCCACGTAGTCGAGCAGGGTTTGCAGGATGCTGCCGAAGGGAAAGCTGCGGTGATAGCTGTGGGCAGCCACCGTGAGCTTAAGGCCGGTCGCTTTTCCGGTGGTTTGAACCGTGGCACCGACCGGATAGGTGTGCATCGCACCGTTGAGTTCAAACGAGAGCTCGACCAAGGTATCGCTGATGGTGACGTTGCCCATCGCGTCGGGCGTCCCGACGGTGATGCGGTTCTTGGCTTCGAAACTGCGCAGCGTCGCCGAAAGATTCTCCGACAGATTGTGCAGCACGGTGACCGCGGCGCCCGCGTCCTGCGCGATACGCTCGTCGATGCTGCGCACGATCAGGTCGCGAATCCCAGAGAACAGATTGATCACGTCAACGACATATTTGATCACCGGAATCCGGTCGGCGATGTCGAGCAGAAACTTGCCCGGACTGTCGGCCAGCTCGAGCAACAACGAGATCGCAGTGGCGACATCGGGCGGAAGGGCGTCGAGTAGGTTGAATTTGGTGATGACTTCGTAGGTCCCTGCGACCTTGACCGAGATTGCGCTACCTGAGCCGGGGCCACTGCCACTACCAGGCCCCGCGCCGCTGCCTCCGTCGGTGTGACTGCCGCTACCAGACGCCATCGCGCCGCCATCGGAATGATGACCAGCGCCGGGAATGGCGCCGCTGCCACCATCGCTGTCACTGCCGTTGTTGTTTCCGCTGCCACTGCCAGCGCCGTTTGCGTGACTGCCGTTATCGCCGTTATTGGGCGAAGTTGTTTGCGGCGTTCCGACCTGGGCGCAGCCAAGATTGAAAATGAGAATTGCGATCGTAAGATAGGAAGTGACACGCATCCCCGACACCTCGCTGGGAGGCGACTCAGCAAAACCCAGGCCAAGCCACTGCCCGCACTCGGCGCGAACTTGCGCGGCAACTGGGGTCTGGAGACCTATTGGAAGATGGGGTCTGCGAACCCCACACTACTCGCGATCGAGCGCGGCAGCGAGATCGGCGATCAAGTCGTCGACGTGCTCAATCCCTACCGACGCGCGAATCAGCCCGTCGGTGATGCCGAGCTTTTGGCGAACCGCAGGCGGGATCGAGGCGTGGGTCATGATCGCCGGGTGTTCAATCAGCGATTCAACCCCGCCCAAACTCTCGGCGCAGGCAAACAGCTTGGTCGAAGCCAGCATGGTGCGCGCCCGCTCGAGTGCCGATTTTTTTCCCGGCTTGACCACGAACGCCACCATGCCACCGGGCGCGCGCATCTGTTTTTCGCACAGCGCATGCTGCGGGTGCGACGGCAGCCCGGGATAGATGACTCTTTCGACCGCAGCGTGCGCCTCGAGCCAGGCGGCAACTTTTTGGGCATTTTCGACATGACGCTCCATTCGAACTGCCAGCGTCTTGGCGCCGCGCAAAACCAAAAAGCAGTCGACCGGCGATGGAACTGCGCCGATGGCATTTTGAAAAAAGCCCAACCGCTCGGCAACTTCGTCATCCGAAGTGATCACCACGCCGCCGACCACGTCAGAGTGACCATTCAGATACTTGGTGGTCGAATGAACCACCATGGTGGCGCCAAGCGCGAGCGGTCGCTGCAGCATTGGCGTGCAAAAAGTGTTGTCGACCGCCAACCAGACGTTTTTCCTTTTGCAGATTTCAGCGACTTGCGCGATGTCGCAAAGTTTGAGCAGTGGATTGGTCGGGGTCTCCACCCAGCACAATTTTGTCGACGGCCGCAGCGCTTCGCCAAACGCCGTCGGTGTGGTCGGATCAACATAGGTGATGTCGATGCCAAACTGTTTGATCACGCGCTCGAAAATTCGGTAGGTACCGCCGTAGAGGTCGTCGCCAGCGACAATATGATCGCCCGATCGCAGCATGTGCAAAACCGTGGTCGCGGCGGCGCAGCCCGAAGCGAACGCAAAACCGGTGCTGCCGCCTTCGAGCGCCGCCAAATTGGCTTCGAGCGCTTGGCGGGTTGGATTTTGGGTGCGTGAATATTCGTAGCCTTTGTGCTGCCCCGGGCCGTCCTGCACATAGGTCGAAGTGAGGTAAATCGGCGTCGAAATCGCGCCGGTAGTGGGATCGGGCATTTGGCCGGCATGAATGGCCAACGTCTCAAGCTGTTTGGATTGGGTCTTCATCGATTTTTTACTATGCCATTTCAGCTCAACATGAGCTAGGTTCCGCGCCAATGAGACACCTTTTACCTTTTTTATTTTTGTGCTCCTGTTTTGCCCCCGCTGCCAAACACAACGACAAGGCGCCGAGCGACGGTGGCTCCAGAACCACCAACGGCGATGCCGGACCGAACCTGCAACCAAACCCGGTTGATGGTGGCGGTGCAGATCAGGGCCCGGTGAACACCAATTGCGATCCAGTGGCGCAGTCGGGCTGCGGCACTGGCCAGGAATGCACCGTGCTCGACAACGCCATTACTTGCGCGCCCGCCGGTAACAAGCCGGAGGCCGCGCCCTGCGCCGCCAACACCAGTCAGTGCGCGCCCGGCGCCACCTGCATCGACGTCAGCTCGACCACACCGCTGTGCCGTACCATTTGCAAGACCGACAGTGAATGCAAAGCCAGCTTCGGTCAGGAAAAGAGTCGCTGCGTCACCCTGTCCGATTTCCCGGTGAACCTGTGCTCGGTACCTTGCAACCCGATTCCAGAAGCCGGCCCCTCCGGCTGCCCGGCAAGTCTGAGCTGTGTCTACACCACGCTACCGAGCATCGGAGCGCTGACCGACTGCATCAAGCTCGGCCTCGGACAGGATGGCTCAAGCTGTCCGAACGGAGTCACCGATTGCGCCGAGGGCTATACTTGCAACGCCTCGGTGCACCGCTGCCGCAAACTCTGCCGTCCCGATTTTGTCACCGACTGCGACGGCCAGTGCTTAAGCCAGATGGGCGCCGCCTACGGCATTTGCATTCCGGCGACGTAATTAAGTTTTCTGACGACGACCGCGCGCAACCCCGATGAAAAACGGCACCGCCCATAGCAGAACGTAGCCAAGCGAAAACGCAGCGCAGTTGAGCGCCTCACTGATGCCTGCCGCGAGTAGGGTTGCTTTCGTCGACGGATCAGCGCCAGCGACAGCGCTGAACACGTGTATGTAGCCAAAAACCGTGCCGAAGCCGCCGAGAAAGAGTTGCGCGACTGCACATCCAAGTGCTCCAGCGAAAGACCACCGCCGCGGGTCTATTGCATAAACAATCGCCAGCAACAATCCGGGAACTTGGATTGCCAACAACAGCAACATCGGCCAACCACCCTGTCGGATCGCGCTCAACATCAGCCGTGACGGGAAGCCAAATATTCAATGAGATCGATTTTGGTGATGACGCCGACCAGTTCGTCGCGGTCCAGTACGCAGACCACTTTGGCTTCGTTGAAGATCGATCGCAGCAGTTTGATTTTGGTGTCGGCGGTGACCGCGGCGTAGTCAGCCTCGACCAGATCGTCGATCGATTTTTCCATCTGACCCGGGTTTTTCAAAAGGCAATTGAGCAGGTCGAGCTCCGACACCAAGCCCGACAGCCGGCCCTTGTCGAGCACCGGCACCTGCGAAATCGAATGCTCTTTCATCAGCCCGACGACATCTTTTAGTGAGTCGCCGCGCTTGACCGAAATGATGGCGCGCTGGCGCTTTTGCTGCAGCAGATCGCGCACCGTGCCGAGCGGGTCTTCCTCCTCGAGAAAGCCGTTCGCGCGCATCCACTCGTCGTCGAAGATCTTGGAAAGATATTTTTGCGACGAATCGGGCAGCAGCACCAGGATGTTCTTTTTTACGCTGCCAATTTGTTCGGCGTACTTGATCGCGCCCGCCACCGCTGCGCCAGACGAGCCGCCGCAAAAGATTCCCTCTTGCCGCACCAACTCGCGGGTCATCATGAAACACTCTTTGTCGTCGACGCGCACGATGCTGTCGACGATTTTGAGATTCATGGTGCCGGGAAGAAAGTCTTCGCCGATGCCTTCGACGTAATAAGAAAACGGTTTGGTCAGCCGCCCGGTTTTTACATATTCGTAGTAAAGCGATCCGATCGGATCGACGCCAACAATTTGAAAGCCGGGCTTCTGCTCTTTGAAGTAGCGGCCGCAGCCCGAGATGGTGCCACCGGTACCCATGCCAGCGACAAACACGTCGAGCTCGCCTTTGGTTTGATCCCAAATTTCCGGCGCGGTCGAAACATAGTGCGCTTCGGGATTGGCCGGATTGTGATACTGGTTCGAGTGAAATGAGTTGGGCGTGTCGCGCACCAACCGCTTGGTCACTTCATAGTACGAGCGCGGATCTTCGGGCTCGACCGCGGTCGGGCAGATCACCACTTTGGCGCCAAAAGCGCGCAGCGTCGCAATTTTCTCCGACGACATCTTATCGGGCATGACGAAGATGCACTTGTAGCCGTGAATCGCGCCGACCAGCGCCAGGCCAGCGCCGGTGTTTCCCGACGTCGCCTCGATGATGGTGGAGCCGGGACCGAGCAGTCCTTTGCGTTCGGCGTCTTTGATAATGTTGAGCGCGACCCGATCTTTCATCGAGCCGCCTGGATTCAGAAACTCCATCTTGACGTAAATTTCGCTCTTGACGTGCGCGGCGACCTTGTTGAGTTTTACGATCGGCGTATGGCCAATCGCCTCGACCACGTTCGCCCGGGCGCCAGTCATCATACTTCGTCCTCGTCGGAAAACGCGGTGTCACTCTCGGGCGAAAACAGCCGCGCCATCGCTTTTTCTTCGATCACATCCTGCATCCGGGCGCCGCCATAGCGAGCGACAATCCGATCGTCATATTCATCGGCCACCAGCGCGACGTCGCGCACGCAAGCGCTGAGTTCGCGAACGTCC
>JAHFDU010000408.1 GCA_023248835.1 Myxococcales bacterium
CGCATCAAGTCGCCTAAATTATCCCAATTATCCGACCGATATTCGACGCAACTGACGGGTAGCAGCGAGGCGATACGCATCGTCCGGCTGCTCGTCGCGAAATACCGAGAACGTCGCGCGCTTCATTCGCCACCGAGCGAACCAACCGCCGTCGCGATCCCGGGATCGACGGCGGTGCTCGGGGTGAGCCGCCGAAGCGGTCGTTGCGACGAGCGCGCGTCACCGCTCTCCATGTGGCTCCGCCGCGCGCATGCCCCGCTCCAAGTCCGCGAGCTTCGGCCGCAGGGCATTGGAGAGCTCCGGACCGAGGGACCCGACCTCGTCAACGATGCGATCCGTGCCCCAGCCGAGTTCGAAGAGGGCCTCCGAGGCCCACATCAGCTCCAACTCCCCCAGCCGTCCGAGCGCATTCCGTCGGACGATCTCGACCAGCTCGGGCGCCGCATCGCGTGCGCCCCGCACCCGCGCGCATTCCCGGAGCGCGGCGGCGAGCGGCGACACACGGTCCGGGTCGGATTTCAGCGCGGCGCGCAGGGCCTCGAGGAGCGGCCGCTCCATCTCCGCGGCGGATCCGAGACGGTACGCCCGCTCTCCCAAGAGGTGCGCCGCCCGGCCGGCGATCCCCGGGTCGCCGTCACCGAGGAGCTGCTCGGTCCGCGCGACCACACGCGAGTCGCCATCAATGACGGCGTCCTCCGCGATCACCCCGGCGCGGCCCAGGCTGGGCAAGATCGCGAGGGCATCCCGGAGGCGGCCCTCCCGAATCCATCGCGCCGCCTCTTCAGCGGGGCCCCAATCGATGTCGTCCGCCGCACCCATCACTCCCGCGGAACCGGAATGATGTGCGGTCGATAGTAAAAACAAGCTGCCTTTTGCATGAGAGACGAAAGTAGCACGATCGGGAGGGGACAGAGAAAAGGTGCCCTGGTTCAAATCGCTTCAGCGACTGCGCCAGAGGCCAAGCGCGATCGAACTCGCGTCGAAGTCGGCACCGGCGCCAACCTCACCAGCAGCGGCCAAAAATACTTGCCGACAGGGCCAAATTTGTACAGCGGCTGTAGCACTTCGAAATCGAGGCGATTGATTTCGGCAAACTCCCCAGCCTCGATCTGGCGCAGCTCGGCGAGCGTGGCACGATGCGTCGCCTCGTCGGGGGCATAGCGACGAGCGACCGCATGGCAGTATTTCAGATGGCGCTCCTCATCGGCACCGATGGCGACAAAGACCTCGGCGGTTTCGGGATCGATCGGGCGGAAGGCGGCTTCAAAAATCGAGAACTCGCTGAGCGCGCGCTCTTCTATCACCTGCAACACCAAGTAGGCGCGCATGACGTCGAGATCGGTTTCGATGGCGCGGTTCAAAAAACCGCCCACCGCTTTGTCGATGCGACTGATGAGCTGCAACTCCGGCGGCACCGGTTTGGGCTCAAAGCCGGTGCGACGCACGCAGGAGTAGAACATCTCGGCGTGGCGAACTTCGTCGGCCTGGTGCTTACGCACGAACTTCTGTAAGTCGGGATCGTCGATGCGAGCGAGCAGCTGTTCGAACACCCGGTTCTCGCCGTTGGCTTCGGCGTCGGCCAAAATATTCAAGATGTGAGCACGGCCTTCGGCGGTTGCAATCAGCTTATTTACCAGCGTGCGACGAATCTTTTCTTGTAACCACATGGTCTCCTCCTTGTTGAACAAATGACCAAATTGGTTTTTTGGTCACCCAATGACAAATTTTTTTCGCGTTCTGCGCTATCGCTTGCGCAGCCCCTCCATCAGCATGGTCGTTGCCACCAGCAGGCGCGCCTGCAGCCGCGCTTCGCGCTTGTTGCCGCGATTGTGAAAGATGTAGGTGGTGAGCTCGACGTCCTGAATAATCTTGGCCACCTCCTCCAGATCGAGATCGTCGCGAAAGCGTTTTTGCTTCACTCCAATGCGCAAAATTTCCAAGATGACGGTGCGGCCAACCTCACGCAATTCGTCGAGCTGCTCGGTCCAGTCAGGCAAGTAAAGATCATGCGCACCGAGGAGAAGGTCGCGCACCAGCGGCCGTTTTTCTAAGCTGTACAGCGAGGCGAGCGCGCAATGAGTGAGCAGCTCATCGGCGTGCATTCGCGGGTCGATCTGCTTGGCGATCTCGGCGATCCAGGCACGAATCTCGCGATTGACTGACTGGAAAAACAGATCCTCTTTGCTCTTGCAGCACAGATAAACGGTGCCTTTGGCGACGCCAGCCGCAGTGGCGATTTCATCGATGGCGGTCTTCTTAAAACCGAAGCGCGCAAACGTCTTGCACGCTGCCGCCAAAATTGACTCTTTCTTTTCGATGTCCATCTAACTGACCAGAATCTAATTCTGGTCATTGTTTTTGTCAAGCCCGGAAGGTTTATCCGGATAAACGTCTATTTCAAGGACGTTTATCTCTGACGGTCCGTCAGTTTCGTGGGCGTGGTCGTGGGCGTGAAACGAAAATCCGTGCTCTCTGCCGACGGTGACGCAATATTCACTTGGAGAGATCGGAACACGCGCCACATCGGCAAAACACCGGCGGCATTTCCCCACGGTGCATGGCCGCTTTCCGTCGCTGATTCGCCCACGCCTACGCCCACGCCCACGATAAAACTGACGGACCTTCAGCGTTTATCTACGCCGAAAGGCGTGCAGTTGATACAGGGCCACCCCGGCGAGCGCCAGCAGGCCGGCGAACAACGGCGCACGCAGGCCGCACAGGTGTTCCGATTCACAGCGCCACAGCCCGAGACCGAGCAGCAGCAGCGGCGGCAGGCCAATCAGCACGGCACCGAGGGTACCGCCGGGGACACGCACCGGGCGCGGTAAGTTGGGTTCGCGAATGCGCAGGGCGACCAGCGCCGCAAATTCGAGCAGCAGACTGGCCCCGTAGAGCAGAATGTCGAGCTCGACCAGGCGCTCAAAGCCGAGGCCGAGGCAAAGCGCATAAGCCACTGCACAAAGTAAGATCGCCAGCGTTGGCGCCGCGGTGCGCGGATGTAAGCGCGCGAATGCTTTGGGCAGATAGCCGTCGGTGGCGAGCGCCACCGGCAGCCGCGAATAGGAG
>JAHFDU010000409.1 GCA_023248835.1 Myxococcales bacterium
ACTACGCGATGGCGATGCAGTGTACGGCTGCACCCTGCGTCAAGACGGCGGCATCGTCGACGATCTCATCGTCTATCGCTGGAGCAGCGAGAATTTCAACAAAGAGAAGTCACATAAGTTAACCGATATCGGACTTGCCGTCATGCGCCCGACGCAGTCTACTCGAACGCGATGGGAAAATGTGGGTTGAACCGGCTATCCGCAGCCACCGGCAAGCGAGTGCTCCAAGTAAGCGCGATTTGGTGGTCACCGCCAGAGGACACAAGAAGCCGCCCCAAAGGTCGCTGGATCGACAGCGACTCCAGCGGTACAGCAGCGACAAGCGTGGCCACCCCGGCGTCCGCCCGATATAGGAGCGTCTTGCGGCGGCCTCGCTCTACACTTCGCCGCTCTACCGGTTGAGAGCCACAGCCACCTCCCCCGACCACGCGCCCATTTTCCACGATGCCAAGGCCCGGGTGATGCGCGCACTCTGTCTGTACATCCGACAGGCGCTTGCAGTTCGGTCGGTTGCCGATATCGACGAGCCAGGTGCCGTCCGAACGCCCGTTGCCGGGGAGCTCCCGCAAAGTGAGGTAGGCGCGGCTCTTCCCGAGCGCGAACGAATAAACGACGTCCGTGGTGCAGACGAATGTTGTCTCCGTTATCACACCAGGTGTCATGCGGGTGGGCGGCGCGTCGTTTGTCGCCCGGCAAACTGCGTCGGAAGGGGAAAAATTCAGATCGACTTTGGGTAGCGGCAGCGGGGCGTAAGCTGGTGCTGGCGCATCTCTTGGAGGCGAATCGATGGTGTGGGCCGGCTTGGGCGCCGCGCAGGCGACACAGGCTGCAACTCCCCAAAGGCAAGCGGCACGCACGATTGGCCCCATAGCGCCCCATTGAGCGATCCGAAGCAAGGATTTTTTGCGCCGATCTATCGGACTCCTCCTCTTTGCTGTGTGTGGCTGGCCCTGCAATGGGTCACTTATTCGAAGGCGGCCACCCCCAACTGGCGTTGTATCGTTTGTGCCATTCGGTATCAGTGCCATTTTATGTTGACAATGCTGGCTGAAGCTTGCAACCTGGCCGCCGAAACCACACACCAACGGCACCACATCGTGCCCTTTCCGAGGACAGAATAAATGAAATACTTGCTCTTTTTTTTCTGCACAACCATCAGTGGGACTGCGCAGGCGCAGCTTCGGCGCGTAGAAGTTCGAGCGGGGCAGCCGCCCGTGGTTTTGGAGGCTGTTCGGGTGTCGCCCGCTGCGCAACAGGCAGCGCCAGCGGTTCGCTGCTCGCCTGATTCATATCTCACTCCGACCGCCGTTCTCATTCTGCCTGAGGCCGTGTACGGCCTGCGCCTCTCTTCGCCAGGCACGTTTGTAGTTGACGATCAGGCGGGAGGATGTCTGACTGGAAAGTTCAACGAAAATACCTACTCCGTCGCTACGCCACCCCTTCGTCCGGGAGAGATGACGATCTATTGTCCGGGATCGCGACGGCGCCTATTGGCGCCAAACTCGTGCGATACGCTCGCGATGGAAGTGGAAGTACTTGGCAAAGATCCGTGGCCGCAGGGGATCTCGGAAGTGATCCTTGACGTACCAAAAATCAAAAAGGCGATGGCTTTTGCAGCGACGGTCAAAGGGAGTGCCTGGCGGCCGGTAGGTGTTGTTCATGCGACGCGGCCCATCAGCAATCTCTGGTGGCAGGCCGCGCCGGTTTCGATCGATCTTCGCGTTCGCGGCCCATTCGAGAAAGGCAGCGATCGCACCAAGGACCCCACTGCACCTCTCTCTGACACCGCCAGGCTTGAACCCGGATCCTACCTTGTGGAAGTGCGCCAAAAGCCCGCTCTTAAAGATTCAGGAGAGCTGCCGGTCTCTGTGGCACTCAGTCAGGAGGACTCTCTTCTCGATCCGCTGGAAATGGCTGGAACGGTGCCGGCCGATCTGCCACTCGGCGGGCGCACGATCACCACCTTTTTCCCTTTTCTGCCAACTACCCCCAGCGATGTCGAACAGCTGCCGGCCATTGTCATCCAGCGCCTATTTCTCAAGGCCTCCCCATCGCTTTTGGTCTTTGCCAAGTTCGACTTGGACGGGACAACTGCGAAATCGCTGCACGGCGGAACGGACTACCCACACAAGAACGAGCCGCTACTGCTTCTGCGCGGATACGTCGACTACGTTCTTTCTCCAGATGGCTTCGTTTACGAGACGAAGGTTCAGTACGTAAATGAAAAACCAGAAGACTCTCTGATGATCCCCGAGAACGTTCGCCCGTACAACATCGATTTTTCTTCACTTCAAACCCAATTTGATCCGCGCTCGGGCGTGCGCAAGCACAGCACATTTGTCACCTTGCCGGCCGACGATCCGGTGATGAAGCAGTATCTGGCTGCTGGTGAAAAGTGGCAGAGCTGTGTAGACCGTGTGCTGGGAAAGTATGGCGGTCGCAATGCTGGCTACTTTGACATTGTCAGTTTCCGCAGCGGCAAGGTTTCTCGTATCGAGAATGCCAAGGATTGGGCGTGGAACGAAGCCGATCGAACGTGTCACTTCAAGCAGCACGATGCGCAGCTTACCAGTCTTGAAAAGCAGATGGCCTCGAGCTGGAGCTCCCAGCGGCAAAAGCACTTAAACGAAATTCGAGCCAAGTTCGCTCGTTGATATTCAGATGGGCGCCGATCCGCGCCGCGCAGTTTGTCCACAGCGAGGAGCCCCTGTTGACTCGCATGTGTCAGTGACCCGACGAAGAACGGATCGTCGCCGTCGCCGACAAAGTTGACGACAACGTCAAGCGCTCACGTCAACGTCGACGTGGGGGCAAACGGGGGCCAAACTGTCAGGCGGTCAGTCGGGCGTTGTCGTGTTGTGAATGTTTCGTGCGCGTGTTACATCCAACAGTCAAATGAGCGAGATCGCGACTCCATTCAGCAACCAGCCCAAAGCGACAATCGACGATCGGCCGCACGGCACCAAAGAAGCGGTGACGCGCACCATTGCCGGCGAAACCGTGCTGGTCCCGCTCGCCAGTCCGCACGCGCCGATGCAGAATTACTATTTGTTCAA
>JAHFDU010000410.1 GCA_023248835.1 Myxococcales bacterium
GCGCCGTATGCCCGCGATCAACTTGGTCAATAGAATCAGCGTCAGTATTGTGATTGCAAGCAGCGCAGCCCAGTCCCCTTCTTTGTGCAAATCGGAAAACAGGCGCGCCCGCAAAAAAAACAGCGACGCACCGATCACCACGCCGCCAAAGCCCCGCCTGCCGAGCCGTCCCAGTTTCCAAATCAAACGGTGTAGCTTGGGACCGAGGGTCACGGCAGGCCCTCAATCTTGTAGATAATTTCTCCAGGCTTGATAAGTCCAAGCTCATCGCGCGCCGCGCGTTCGACTGCGGCACGCGAAAGTTCCCCTGACGGGCCGCGCAATCCTTCGAGCTCGCGCCGCAATTTTTCGTTGGCAAAGTGCGTGTCCACGTTGGATCGGTGCAGGGTTTCTCGTTCGCTCTGCAGGCGCAAATAACGATGTAGCCCCGAACCGGCGTAGAGCCGATAGGGCAAGTAACCGAGCAACACCGCGAGCCCTATGGAAATGGCGACGCGGCGCGCCCAGGTGAATAGCGGCCGAGACATGGAATCGCTCGATCGTAAATCCAACTGAACAAATGAGCAAAAAAACGGCTACGAATTTACCGACAAGACTTTGGTGAGGCGCACCAGATCAACGGCTGCGGTGAGGGTGCGGAGCGGGGAGGGTGGTATTTTTACCAGCACGCTGATGCGGACATCCCGACCAAGCAGCGAGCGCACGAACGCTTTGCCATTGTCGTCGAAAAGCCAGGGCAATCCGTGACGGATTTGCAAGAGCGACATGGCTGGAATCGCGTCCGAGTTGGCGGTGATCATCAGATCGGGATCGCCGTGCAATCCATCGTAAAGCGTGCAGCTGCCGCGATCGAACGCCAGCGTCACGGTGACTTCGGCATCGGGGGCGACAAGAGCAAAGATCGAGGACATGGCGTTGAAGTCGTGGCGCTTGTTTTCTGAAGCGGCGATGTTTTCTGAGAGCAATCCCTGTAGCATGAGAGCAAGTCCATTTTCTTCGGCGCGGCCTTCGAGTCTCACTGCGTCCATGGTTGTCCTCAATAAGCGTTCCGATAAACGCCCAGTAGCAGATCCTTGTCGGTGGCAAATTTGCCGTTGAACACGATCGCACCGTCGGAGGTCGAGGCTTCTGCGCAAGCTTCAAGTTCCGCTTCGGGGACGGCGACGTCGCGTAGGCGCAAAGGCAGCTTTAATTTTTTCAACAACTCTGCGACTGCGTCGGCGGCGCGCTGCCCGGTTGCTTCGTCGCCGAGTCCGGCGATCGGGAGCTTCATCGCGTCGGCAATGTCGCGGTAGCGCGCGCCGAGCTCGTCGCTACAAAAGCGCATCACGTGCGGCAGGCAAATTGCGTTGGCGGTGCCGTGGTGGACGCCGTAACGCGCGCCGATCACGTGCGCCATCGCATGCACCATGCCGACGCCGGAAGAATTAAACGCCATGCCGGCGATGCTGGCGGCGAGGAGCATCTGACCACGGGCAATTTTGTCATCGCCGTGTTCGACTGCGCGCGGCAAAAATTCAACCACCAAGCGAATCGCGTGCAGCGCATTGGCGTCGCTCACCGGATTGCGATTGAGCGAGGTGTAGGCCTCGATCGCGTGGGTGAGCGCGTCCATTCCCGTTGCTGCGGTCAGCAGCGCTGGCATCCCAACGGTGAGTGCGGGGTCCAGAATCGCACCGTCGGGAATAATGCGATCCTCCATGAAATTCATTTTTTCGTGCGCGGCGTGATCTTTGACGACGATGTAGAGCGTGACCTCACTGCCGGTGCCGGCGGTTGTCGGAATCGCGATGTGCGGCGTCTGTTTTCGGATCAGCCGGGATGCGCCCTGGTGATCGCGAATCGATCCGCCTTCGGTGAGCACAATCGCCATTCCCTTGGCGGTGTCGATGGCGCTGCCACCGCCAAGCGAAATCAGGCCATCGCCGCCACATTTTTTTACGAACGTGGCGCCGTCGTCGATCACTTCGACGCCGGTATCGGGAATGACGCCGTCGTATACACCGCCGAGGCGTGCCCCGAGCGATTTTTCGACGCGACTGACCAAGTCAGTTTTTGTACGCAGAATCTTGTCGGTAACGATCACCGGTCGTTCGATGTGGTGGCGTTTGCACTCGGAGACAAGTTCGCCTACCGCGCCGTCGCCGAACACCAAACGGGTCGGCTGGTACACGCTAAAAGATAGATCGTTGGCGCAGCTCATTTCTCGTCGAGAAATTGGGTGGGGACGCGAGTGGCGCTTTCAACCAACTCCCTTGATGCGTTGACGTACTTGACGATGGTTGTCATCTGCCCTTTGAGTTCGAGTTTCTTTTGCATCATCGCTTTGATCGGATCGAGCTCTTTGCGAATCACTGATTTCCAGCGTGAATATTCGCCGGCGATACAGAACGGCGCTTTGTCGGCATCCGATCGCGAGACCACTTTGATGTCGCGACAAACGCCACGATCGATGTCGAGAAACAAACCCACATCTTCTGCCAAACCAATCGCTGCATCGCCTTTGATCACCAGCGCGATCGGGCCGAATGTCCAGGCCGCCGCCGCTTCGCGATACGCTGGATTCTCGTCGAGCTTACGCTTGTAATCGGTCGCCCACTCTGCACTCGGAAAGGTGAAGGACATGGTGTCTCCTAAAACAGTGCAGAAACGCTACGCCGCTGGCACCAACGCGTCAACTCTTGGAACCGCTTGCGGGCAAGTACACGTTGAACACGGTGCCGCCACCTTCACGATCCGCGATTTCGATGAAGCCTTCGTGATCCCGCACGATGCCGGCAGAGACCGAGAGGCCCAGTCCGGCGCCACCGGCGGCGCTGTCTGGTGCGCCGCTGCCCGGGGATTTGGTAGAGAAGAAAGGCTCGAAGATGCGTTCGCGGTCCTCGGGCGGAATTCCGACGCCGCTGTCTGCGACCGCAAGTTGGACATACTGACCGGGCGCCGCGGCATCGAGACCGGGGCGACGGCGAGTGAGGCCGCGTAATGAAATCTCGAGTGCGCCGCCTTGCGGCATCGCCTGAATCGCGTTGAGGCACAGGTTGAGACAGACTTGTT
>JAHFDU010000102.1 GCA_023248835.1 Myxococcales bacterium
AGCCAGAACTGAACGGGTACCGTCGTTGGCTTGATCTGCGTCCGGTGGGAATGATTGCGTTGGCGGTGGCGCTGGTGGTGGCGACAGCGATCGCGTCGGCCAGTTGGAAAGGTGTGCGCGGCAAGCCAGCGCAACGGCGAATTCGTATCACTGGATCGGCCAAGCGGCGCATCGTTTCGGATCTGATCGATTGGAATGCAGTGGTGCACGCCCAGGCGATCGATCGCACCACCGCCTCTAAACAGTTGCACAGCGATGTCAACAAGGCGGTGCAGTTTCTCAAAGCACAAGGCATCAGGCCCGAGGAGATTCAGCCGCAATCGGTCTCGTTTAAGGAATTGTTTGAGACGCAGTATCTCGGGGTTGGTCCAAGTCGCATCGAGAGACAGGAGTTCAAAGGCTACACCATCGATCAAAACATCCGAGTGCGTTCGCCAGATGTGAGTCTCATCGACAAAGCTTCCCGCGAAATTACATCGCTGCTCGAACATGGGGTTTCGGTGACTTCGGATGATCCCAAGTTTTTCTACACCCGGCTGGGCGAGCTCAAGATCGAGATGCTCGCTGCCGCCGGGCAGGACGCGCGAGCGCGCGCCGAAAACATTCTGCGCTCGACGGGCGGTGCCTCAGTGGGCAAACTGCTCGGCGCCGACATGGGCATTATCAATGTCAATCCGGCCGACTCGACGGAGACTTCGGAGGAGGGTAACAACGACACCTCCGCGCTTGACAAAGACATCATCACCATCGTCCACGTTGAGTATGAATTGAACTGATCGTGAAGAAGGCGCGCGTTATTATCATCGGGGCCGGGCACAATGGTTTGTGCGCGGCGACGTTCTTGGCGCGCGCCGGTCACGACGTGTTGGTGCTCGAAGACAAGCCGGTGATTGGCGGTGCCTGTCGCACCGAGCGGCCGTTTTCGCGTGCACCCAATTTGGGAACCTCGACCGGCGCCTACCTGCTCGGTCTGATGCCGCCGGAACTCATCGCCAAACTTGGCATTGAGCTACCGCTGTTGCGCCGTGACCCTCACTATTTTTTGCCGACAGAAGGCGAGCGCTATCTGCTATTTGGTTCCGACCAGGCGGCAATGAAACAGCAGTTTTTGACTTTTTTTTCAGCGGAGGATTGGCGCGCGCATGAGGCGCTGCAGAGCGAAATCGCCCTACTGCGCGACGACATCGCGCCGACTTGGCTGCGCGCACCTGACTCCATCGAGGCCACCGCCGAGCGCTACGTTCGACCGGCATTGCGCGGGGTGTTTGTCGATCTCTGTCGCAAGCCGGTTGCGCATTACCTCGATCGGTTCGGCTTCAAGAGCGATCTGATTCGCGCCATGTACGCGGTCACCGACGGTTTTTCTGGACTCAATGGCACTTGGGATACGCCCGGCACCGGGATGAATTTCTTGATTCACAACATGTGTCGTTTGCCCGGAGCCGATGGCACCTGGATGATCGTGCGCGGCGGCATGGGCACGGTGACAGCGACCATTGCCGAAGCAGCCCGACGAGCTGGCGCTCGCATCGAGACCGGCCAGCGCGTCGATCGTCTGCGCGTTGACAGCAATACGGTGCGCGGCGTGGTGCTCGCGGATGGTCGAGAACTCGCGGCCGAGATTGTCGTGTGCAACGCCGACCCATTTCGCATGCGAGATCTGGCGGGCGCGGAAAAATTGCCGAGTGACTACAACGCGCGGCTCGACCGTTATCGCAAGGACGGCACGACATTCAAACTCAATTTGGCGCTGCGTGATCTGCCGCGCTTCACTTGTTTGCCCGACAACCGCGGCCAGTATGGCCCGACCATCCATCTGCTGCCCGACGAGAAGCAGGTGATGCAGTCGCTGCGCGACTCTTTCGCCGCAGTGAAAGCGGGGCAGCTGCCCGAGTTTCCCACCATCGAATGGTATCTACATACGACGGTGGATCCGTCGCTGCGGGATGAAGCGGGGAATCACAGCGGCGCATTGTTTGTGCAGTGGGTGCCGTATGAACTCAAAGGGACGACCTGGCTGGCGGAGGAGCAGCGCTACAGTCGCCATTTGCTCTCGATCTGCGATCGTTTTGCGCCGGGCACCTCCGATTTGGTCGTCGACATGTTTGCGCTGTCGCCCGCCGGCATCGAAAAATATTTCGGCATCACCCGCGGACACATTCATCACGTCGACAACAGTTTCGGTTTTTCCGATCGCTTGCCCTACGCAACCCCGATTGACGGACTGTATTCCTGCTCCGCCGGTTGCCATCCCGCCGGCAGTGTCATCGGCGCCGCGGGTCACAATGCAGCCATGCAGATCCTCGAGGGCGATTAGTGTGCTTCGACTTCGCTGCGCTTCGCTCAGCATGAGCGGAAGAATGGCCGCTCGTCCTGAGCCCTGGTGCCGAAGGGTCGAAGGACGTTTCGCTCGGCACGAGCGAAGGATGAACTATTTCGAAGTGGGCAGCTTGTCCGCCGCAATGTCGAGTTGATTTTCCCAGGCCTCGACGTTGCTGGCTGCCGGCAGGGCGTTGGCAGCGGCGGCTTTCTTGGTCGCCAAAGCGGTCGCCGCACCGGAAATAAGTTGCGCAGTGGCGGGCGAGGCGGATCCGTGCAGCAGTTCGATCGGCACTGGCAAGACGATGGTCATGTTCGGCTCGGAAGCGACTTCGACCAGAGTTTGATAGAGCCGGAGTTGCAGGGCGGCGGGTTCGTTCGACATCAGCCGCGCTGCTTGCGCCAACTTCTCGGCGGCCTGTAGCTCGCCTTCGGCCAAAATCACCTTGGCCCGCCGCTCGCGTTCAGCTTCTGCTCCTTGCGCCATCGCTCGCTTCATCTCCTGCGGCAGCATGATGTCTTTTATTTCTACCGCGGTGATTTCCACTCCCCACTGCTCGGTGCGCTCGTCGAGGATCTGCTGCACTTCGAGGTTGATCTCGGCGCGTTTGGCCAGCACTTCGTCGAGCTCCATGCGACCGATGATCGATCGCATGGTGGTCGCGGCCAGCTGCAGCGTCGCCGGCATGTACTCTTCGACGCGCAAGATCGCATCGGCAGGAGAGGCCACATCGGCATAGACCACGGCGTCGACTTGGATCGAAATGTTGTCGCGGGTGATGACTTCTTGCGCCGGAATTTGGATCACTTTGGTGCGGGTATCGACGACATTCGAGCGATCGATGCCGAACGGCAACATCAGCACCACGCCAGGACCGAGGGGCTTGGGCCGCGCCCGCCCGAGACGAAATACGATCGCCCGTTCATATTCGCGCAGCACGCGAAAGCTGCTCAAAAAAGTGATGAGACCGATCAGTCCGAACGCTGCCAAAAACACCATTTCGATTCCCATGCGCGGACGCTACTTCAGAGCGCGGTTATTTTCAAATTGTCAAAATGGAGCTCCGCTTCCCAGTCGTTGAAGGCGAAGTACGAGTGTTCCGGGCCGTCGAGCGGCGCGGCGTCGTCAAAGCTCAGAAACGGCTGGCCGTCGACCTGCCAGTCGATGTGGCCGTCTTTGCGGCTGATGCGGAAGTGGTAGTGCTTGCCTTTGACCACGCGCACGTCGCTGCGCGCGCGGCGATCGGCGCCATGCTCGTTCATGCGCGCGATCGCCGAAATCTGGTTGTGCCAACCGCCGAAAATAAATACGTAGCTCGATGCAGTGTACGAATTCTCCTGTGCAAAACTTTTGCCGTCGCCCCAGGCTTCTAGTTTGATGTCGCCGGCGTCGTCGTTTGACCAAGCATCGAGTTCGATCACCCCATCGCGCGGCAGCGGCGTCCGCAGCCAGAGCGGATGGTTGTAGGCATTTGACACCACCAGTTCACCCGACGAGAGCCGGTAGTGGCCGCTCGATGTATCGTTCCATGCTTGACCCATTGCCGCCGCCGAAAAATCGTCGGAGAAAGGCTGTCCCTCGGAACGTTTTTCGATCTTGCACGAGGAGAATGCGGCGATCAGGAAGAGCAATGTTCGCATTCAAGCAACATAGCGCTAAGGAGTTGGCCAGTCGACTGGTAACAGTGTCTGTTCGCTGGCGCGCAACAGTTGTTGTCGATAGCGGTAGGCGCTGACCTGATTTTGACGACGGGCCGATGCGTAGGTCGACCATAGATTGGCAACGTAAAAGAGCACCGTCAGGCCACCGAGGATGTAGGTGCTCGCTCTCTGGCTGCCGAATCCCTGATGAAAATCTGTGGTGTCGAGCGTCAGAAAAGAGAACAGCCCGATGGTGGCGGTGTAGGTGATCGCGTCGATGGGGTGCCGGGTGTAGAACATCCCGGTTCCCGGCACCACCGCCGAAAGCACCAGCGCCAATCCTGGCGAGACCGAGAGCGGCGGCTTTCTTAGAATGCCAACGTTTCGAGTTGTCACCGCACAGGTTGCATCGCTGGTGCTGCAGCTTGCTTGCGCAGCCGCGAAATATTTAAATGCCGGTCGCCAATTTTGCAAGCCCACCTGAGCGCGCGCCAGCAGATAGTCGCGCCGCTTTTGCAGTTGCGGATCGGCAGGCACCGGGAAGAGCTCGAGCCGGGCGGCGTCAGCGTACCGTTCCGAGCGCAACTCGGCCTCGGCGAGATTGAGACGCACCGCGGCTGGCGGAGCAGCGCCGAAAAGATCGGAGATCTGCTCGAGCACCTCGAGGGCGCGTTCGTTCTGGCCGGCTTCGAGGTAAGTATCAGCAAGACAGGACAGCACCTCCACCTGCTCCGGTTTTGCATGCGCTGCATAGAGCAGATCGAGATAGGCGCCGACGGCGCGATGGTACTCTTTGCGCTCGCGCATCCAGTTGGCGCGCGAGTATGGCTCGCTCGTATTTGGACAGACCGCGAGCGCAGTGCTTTGCCAAAACAGAGCCAACACCACAAGTGTGAGCCAGCGGGTCATTCAGCCGGGTCGTACAATAGCATTCTCGCTCCGACGGCGACCAAAGGAAAATCGGGCAGCCCGGCTGAACGCTCGACGAAAAACAGGCGAGTAATTGTAAGCACAGTGCCGCCCCACAATCCGTAGCTGCGGTAGGATCGCTGCGCGTACACCGAGCAGCTTGGCCACATTGGGCAGCCGGCGTCGGCCACCGTGGGACGGCGCAGCCAGTTTTGATACAGGCTGATGAGGTTGTTGGCCGCGCCGCCACTCTCGTCGGGCAGACGCGCCATTGTCGGCGCTTCCCAGGGATCCCACTGCCCGGTCTCGTGTGGCGGCAGATACGAATGCACGCAACCTGCCAGCAACACCGTGACCAGCACCAGCGCGCGGTGCGGCATTGGCCTACCGGCTGTGAGTGGCTGGATACCCGCCGCCGCCACATTCGAGTCGAATGAGATGGTCGGGATTGTAGCCTAGCGCCCACAGCGCAAACGGCATGAAACAGAACACTGCGCCGACGATCGGTCCAACCTGCGCTTTCTCATTGCGCTCGAGGTGCAGCGTGGCGTCTTTGCAGCCCGGGTGTTTGGCGATGATGGTGGTATTCGTAAACACCACTTTGGTGTCGGAGTACTCGACGGGAGATGGGCCGAGCAGCGCGCCGTTGGCAAAAATTTCGGCGCCGTCTGGCTGCGTGCGAATGAGCGTGGTGCTGGCACAGGCCACGGCGGCACAGCAGAGAGTGACCAGGCAGAGGTTGAAAAAGCGTCGGTTGAACATCGATCGGCTCCTTGTCATTGGATAATGGGGCGTTCTGCCCAGTGATTCCAGAGCAGATAGAAAATCCGTCACGAAAAATGTGTGACCAGCAACAAATTGATCTCTTTTGCGGCTGGGCGCTCGGCGGGATTGGGCGCAAACACTCGGGCAAGCAGCGTACGCAGCGGTGGCTCGAGCGCTGCGGGGAGTTCTGAAGGGGCGCTTGGTGGCGCGATCGGGTCGCCGCGCAGAAGACGTTGCCGATCGCGCAAGATCGGGTCGAGCAGGCTCGGTTGCCAGAATAGCTCGAGCAGCACGACGCCCATGGCGTAAACGTCGCTTTCAGGCAGTAGTTCACCCCGTCGCTGCTCGGGAGCCAGATACCCAAGCGTGCCACGCGCGCTCTTGCGCTCGGTGGCGCTACTCGATGCAGCCGAGCCAAAGTCGCTGAGCACCAGCGCGCTGGTGATCGCTTCCGGCGACAGCTGCTCGAGCGGTTGACGAAATAGAAAATTGCTCGGCTTGATGTCGCCATGGATCACGCCCATCCGGTGTACTGCCGCCAATGTTTCGGTCGCAACCCGAGCGATCGCAAGCGCGGCTCGGGGATCCAGTCCACTCGCAAGCGCTGCTTTGAGCGTGCCGCCTTGACAGAGTTCCATGGCCAAAAATCGGTGGACTTCGTCGACCTCGAAAATCTTGATTACACTCGCGTGACCGATGCTGAGCGCGATGCGCGCCTCTTGCCAATCGCTGGCAGCCTGAGGATGAAAAATTTTCAGCGCCGCTGGTCGATCGGCTTTCTCGTCGTGGGCTTGATAGACGGTGCCTGACCCACCGCGGCCAAGTTCGGCAACCAGACGGTAGTGGAGCAACTTTTGCGGCGCCAATAGACCAGGCAGGGTAGGTGCCACTTCGGCGGGTTGCCTTGTGATCGCGAGCGCATCGAGTCGCTTGCGCGCACCGGGAAATTCGAAATCATCGACGATCACATGGGAGTAATGGGCGCGCGCCGCGGCCTCGTCGCCCGCAGCCTCGGCCATCTCACCGAGGCGAAAATGGGCGCGCACCCGGTGGCTCGGTGAATTGCACAGGCGCGCGTAGAGCAGCTTCGCTTGACTTGACCGACCGCTCTGGACGAAGAGCTCTGCGGTCCGTTCGACGAGAGAAAAATTGTTGGGAGTTCGACTGCAAGCTTCGGCCAGAAGATCGAGCGCGCGCTCTTGTTTTCCCTCTTTCTGTAATCCTTCCACTGCGCTCGATATCAAGTCGAGAGACGGATTCGGTGCGTCGATAAGCCCGCGCAACACCCGTTCGCCGTCGGCAGGAGTCGAAAGCGGCACGTCTGTCGTAGTGGTGGCGGTCGATAGTCCACCAGATTCTCGTCGAAACAGTTTCTGAAATCGATCGCGGAGGGTCACAACACCTCCAAGCAGCTGTCGCCCTTTTCAATCTTGTCGCCGCGGGCGAGTTCGACTTCGACGGTGGAGCGTCCGTTCAGACGCAGTGGGGTGGTGCTGTGCAGTACTGGATCGCCATCGCGGAATCGCAACTCGCCGAAGGGGGCGAGCGAAAAATTGGTCGCACAACGCACATAGAGGCCGTGATCAACACCGGCTGCGACCGTAAATGAAAACTCGCTGGGCAGAAGCGTAAACGCGATACGGCAGTGTTCTCCGAGTGAGAATTCTCCTCTATCCGCAAGCGCGCAGTCGTCGGTGATGGCGACGCCGTTTAGGAGCGTCAAGTTTTTCGAACCGAGATCACGCAGCGCCACGCCAGTTGTGGATATCGTAATTTCGGCGTGTTTGCGAGAGATACCAAGATCGCGCAGCACCACTGTGCAATCGGGATCGCGGCCGAAAACAAGGGCGGACGTGCCGATGTAGGTGACGGTTTTGCCCGACTCATCGCGCAGCGTCGCCTGCCCGACGCAGCGTTTTTGCGCGACCTCGGTTGCAAGCTGGCGAATTTCGCTGCGTTGCTCCGGCGCCGCGTTTCGCAGTGCGATGTCGAGATCCTGCGCCGCTTGGCGCCGGGCACCGAGCGAGTCGTGCAGCCGAAAGTCGGCCAGCGCTGATTGAAACTGTGCCCCAAGGTGACGCTGCTGCTCCTCTTCTGCGAGGAGGGGCTCGAGTTTGTCGACGGCGCCTGCCTGTTCGTAGGCTCGCGCCATCCCTACATGATCGCCGAGCCGCGTATAGCATTCGGCCGCGGCAGCGTGGTCGCCAACGGACTCAAACACTCTTCCCGCTTGTCGCAGAATCTCCTCGTGGGTCGGGCTTAGCACCGGCGATTGGTCGCAAAGGTTTGCGAGGGCGTGCGCTATTCGGCCCGAGAGCGCACGCCCATCCGCTGTGGTGTCGACAAACCGCAATGCAACCCGATAGCTCGATTGGCGCGCGTCGAAGTCACTGGCTTCTTCGGCGCAAGCCACATGCATCGCGGCGACTTTGTTCCTCTCACCTGCGAGTGCGTAGGCGCGCGCCGCTTCAAGATAATTTCCCGCCGCTTCGAAACTGAGCCCGCGCCGATAATCGGCAAAGAAAAGTCGCTTCAGTAACGACACATCGCACAGCATACCATCTATCAACTCTATCAGCCGATTGACTCGAGCCGGTGCTCAGTGGTAGCAAACCTGCAACCATGACAATGCGAACCATAGGTGTGATCGGCGGCAGCGGATTGTACGAGATGGAGGGGCTTACCGAGGTCGAGCGGGTGCGGCTGGAGACGCCGTTTGGCGCGCCGTCGGACGAGTACATCGTTGGCAATTTCCAGGGCGCAAAAATGGTGTTTTTACCGCGGCACGGTCGTGGCCATCGCTTCTTGCCGCACGAGATTAACTTTCGCGCCAACATTCACGGTATGAAGCAGCTCGGGGTGGAGTGGATCCTGTCGGTGTCGGCGGTGGGCTCGATGAAGGAGGAAATTCATCCTGGCGACATCGTCATCATCGACCAATTTTATGATCGCACCAAGACTCGGATTTCGAGTTTTTTTGGCGACGGCGTTGTCGGGCACGTGCCGTTTGGCGATCCGATTTGCGCGCCGCTGGCGAAAACCGTTTATGAAGCGGCCCAAAAAGCCGGCGCTCGCGTGCACCAAGGCGGCACCTATTTGGTCATCGAAGGGCCGAGCTTTTCCACCCGAGGCGAATCGAACGTGTACCGTTCTTGGGGCGTCTCGGTGATCGGCATGACCAACTTGCCCGAGGCAAAATTGGCGCGCGAGGCCGAGATTTGTTACACCACCATCGCGCTTTCGACCGATTACGATTGCTGGCACGAGGGTGAGGAGAACGTCACCGTCGAAGCGGTGCTGGCGGTGGTTCGCAAAAACGTCGATTTGGCCAAGCGCATCATCAAGAACGCTGCGACGATGATCGTTGCCGAGCGAAAATGCGCCTGCACTTCGGCAGTCGCGCACGCAGTGATGACCGATCCGGCAGCGATTCCGCCGGCGGCACGCGAGAGACTCAAACTGATCATGGGGAAATACTGGAGCCAGAAATGAGCGACTTGGTGGTTGTTGGTTCGGTCGCCTACGATTCGATCGCCACGGCAAAGGCCACTCGACCGCGCGTGCTCGGTGGATCGGCTTCTCATTTTTCGGTTGCGGCTTCGTTTTTTGCACGCGTGAAATTGGTAGCGGTAGTCGGCGACGATTTCGACCAGGCACACCTCGATTTCTTCAAGAGTCGCAACATTGCGCTCGACGGGCTCGAGCGCAAAAGCGGCAAGACGTTTTTCTGGAGCGGGCGCTACTCGGACGATTTTGTCCACCGCACCTCGCTCGATACCCAGCTCAATGTGTTCGCTGATTTCTCTCCCAAGTTGCCGCTGCCGTGGTGCGACAGCGAATTTCTCTTCTTGGGCAACATCCATCCCGCGCTCCAACTCGACGTCCTCGGTCAAGTGAAACGTCCGCGCCTCATCGGCATGGACACAATGAATTTTTGGATCGAAGGTGAATTGCCGGCGCTCAAGAAGGTACTGGAGCGCGTCGACGTACTGTTCATTAATGATGAAGAGGCGCGCCAGTTGGCAGGCGAACACAATTTGCCGCGTGCGGCGCGCGGGATTCGGAAAATGGGTCCACGTTCGGTGGTGATCAAGCGCGGCGATTCTGGCGCGCTGCTGTTTCACGAAGGCGGCGTGTTTGCCGCGCCCGCCTATCCGCTCGAAGAGGTGGTCGATCCCACCGGAGCCGGCGACAGTTTTGCCGGCGGCTTCATGGGATATTTGGCGCAGGCGACAGAATTGTCGCCACAGGCAGTACGCGCGGCGATGTTTTACGGCTCGGTGCTGGCCAGCTTCTGCGTCGAAGATTTTTCGCTCGATCGGCTTAGGCGTCTGCAACAGAGCGAAGTGGAAACGCGCTACCACGCCTTTCGCGAACTCACCCATTTTGAAGACGTGATATTGTAGTCATCTGACCGCCCGTGGGCTGTCAGTGCAGGTGTAGTCATACAAGATTGCCGCGGCCTTTTGCTCCTACTGTGTAGTCGCAGCGATGGAGATTTGGCGGCAGCAGCACGTCCAGCCAAGGTCCAGATCAACAGAGCGACCGCAAGCAGTGTGCAAAGAAGAATTCAGACGCCCTTGAGGCGTACGCGCTTGTTTTTGAAGATGGCGCTGATCTCAAGTTTGCCACCTAGGGCTTCGATGTATCGGCGAAGCACACTGAGCGTGTGATCGCCTCGGCGCTCGAATTCACTCACCTTTGCTTGTGCCATTTTCGCAGCGTTGGAAATCTCAAGTTGTGTTTTGCCGAGCGCTTTGCGTAGCTCGGGTAGATTCACTTCGAGCGCAACTTCTGCTTGCGCTTGTGTTCTGAGTTTTTTTAGCTTTTCGCTGCCAACGCGCGAGCGCGCCAGATCTTCCCACTTGTGCAACTTCATCTTCATTCCTCCTTGTCGTGTTCGCCGCGCCTCTGCTCGACGAGGTACTCTTTCCAGATCCGATCGGCCTGCCTAAGCAGAGACGCATAAAAGGGACGGTTGTTCTGACCGGTCTTGTCGCCGCCAATGATCAACACCGCGTCGCGACGAGGGTCGAAGGCGTAAAAGATGCGAAGCGCGTGCCCGCTCGACTTGATACGTAATTCTCGCAAATGCGAAGGAGGCACCCTTCATCGCGCTAGAGGCCGGATGACCGAGCGCTACGCCCTCCAGCTCCAACTTCGACACGGCGACGACTACCGGGTCAACATGGACGTTGTCAAGATCGCCAAACCAGGCGGAAAATTCATCGGTAGCGACAACCGTCGTCATTCTCAGTAGTTATACCAATTAAGGGATAGTCTGTCAATGGGATATTTGGAGATGTTGGAGATACTTGGCGGCGATGAGGCGCCGATTGAGGTTTGTCACTTTTGACGGCCAATCGAGGGACGCTTCCGTTCCGCCCCCTTCTCTCGCTGGCCGGAGAGGGTCGGGGTGAGGGTGGTCTTCAGTCGAGCCACTGCTCTTTCGATGCGCTCCAGGCGTGCCGCGATCGAATTTTTCTTCATTGCTGCGTCGTGAAGGATTCGGTTGATCAGCGTCTGATATCCACTCGATTCTTGGTTGGGCTACTTGGACGTGGGTGGCTCACGGACGTCAAAGACCG